>CALMDF010000303.1 GCA_937864895.1 uncultured Holophagales bacterium
GACCTCGCCGCGCCCGCCGGCGGAGCGGAGGCGCTCGCGGAGGAGCTCGCGCGCCTCGCGGGGACGCGAGCGGTTCCGATCGGCGCGGCGCCGCGCCGGATCCTCCACGTGCCCGTCGGCCGATCCTCCGCCGACGTCTGGGAGGTCGAGGGGGACCCGGCCGCCGACCTCCTGCGCCGGGACTTCACCGTGAACGCGCTCGGCGTCTCGTTTCCCGGCGGGAGTCTCGTCGCCCCCGAGGGCGCTCTCGACGACCTCCGGGCACGACGGCTGCGGCTCCCCCGTCCCGGGGTCCTTCTCGAGGACCCGCTTCGCGTCGCCCGCGCGGCGCGATTCCTCGGACGGCTCCCCGGTTTCCGCCTCGACCCGAAGGCCCGGGACGAGGTGCGCCGGGCGGCGGCCCGCCTCGACGGAATCTCCCCGGAGCGCCGCCTCGCCGAGCTCGACGGGATCCTCGCGCTCGGCCCCGGTCCGGCCGCGCGCGCGCTCGGCCGGCTCGAGGACTGGGGCGCTCTCTGCGCCCTCCTGCCGGGGGTGCCGGCGGCCTCGCGCCGGCGCGGGCTGGCCCTCCTCTCGCGTGCCCCTTCCTCTCCGCAGGCCCTTCTCCGGGCCCTCCTCCTCTCGGCGGCCGGCCCCGAGGCCGCGGCCCGGGCCCTCGAGGCGCTCCGGGCGAGCCGGAGAGACCGACGGATGACGGAGACGCTCCTCGCGCTCCCCCGGCCGCCGCGCGCTCCCTCCCGGCGCGACGCGGCGCTCCTCCTGAGGAGGTCCGCCCCGTACTCGCGCGAGGCGGTCGTCTTCACGGCCGCCGCCCGGGGGCCGTCGGGGCGCGCCCTCGCCCGGGAGGCCGGACGGCTCCTCGAGACGAGAGGCGCCCTCGGACGGATCCTGAAGCCCCGGCGGCCCCTGTCCGCGGTGGAGGTCGCGCGACTTCTCGGCGTCTCCGGCCCCTCGCTCGGCCTCGCCCTGGCCCGGCTCGACGAGGCGCTCGCCACGGGAGACGTCCGCGGCCGGCGCCAGGCCGCCGGGTTCCTCCTCGGTGCGGGCCGGACACCGCCCCACGCGATCCGTCCCCGATCCGGGTCGGTATAAGCTTCGCCCGAGGATCTCGCACATGGACCTGACCGAACTGTTGAAGTTCGTCACGAAAAAGGAGGCGTCCGACCTCCACCTCAAGCCGGGACGGCCGCCTCTCCTCCGGATCAACGGGCGCCTCGTCCCGCTGAAGACAGACCCGCTCACCCCCAAAGAGATCGAGGACATGGTCCTGACGATCCTGACGCCCCACCAGAAGGACAAGCTCACGGCGAACTACGCCGTGGACATCGGGTACGGCATCCAGGGCCTCGCGCGGTTCCGCGGCAACATCTTCCTCCAGCGCGGGAGCTGGTCGGCCGTCTTCAGGCGGATCCCGTTCACCATCCCGGGCGTCGCCGACCTCCACCTGCCCGACGTCGTCAACTCGTTCTGCGACTACCCCTCGGGCCTCGTCCTCGTCACCGGCCCCACGGGCTCGGGGAAATCGACGACCCTCGCGGGCGTCATCAAGGGGATCACCGAGCGGCACCCGGTGCACGTCGTCACCGTCGAGGACCCGATCGAGTACCTCTTCCAGGACAACCTCGGCTCGGTCTGCCAGCGCGAGGTCGGCACGGACACGGTGTCGTTCCAGGAAGCCCTCAAGAACGCGATGAGACAGGACCCGGACGTCATCATGGTCGGCGAGATGCGCGACTGGGAGACGATGCAGACGGCGATCACGGCCGCCGAGACGGGCCACCTCGTCTTCTCGACCCTCCACACGAACAACGCCGCCCAGACGATCGACCGGATCATGGACAGCTGCCCGCCCGGCCAGCAGAACCAGGTCCGGCGCCAGGTGGCCCTCGTCCTGCGCGCCATCTGCTCGATGCAGCTCATCGAGCGGATCGACGGCCAGGGGCGCATCGCGGTCATCGAGATCCTCGTCAACTCCCCCAAGATCACGAAGCTGATCGAGGAGGGGCACTCGAACGAGATCCTCGACGAGATGGAATCGTCGGTCACGTACTACAAGATGCAGTCGATGAACCAGTCGCTGATGGCGCTCCTCGTCAACGGCGCGATCGACTACGACAAGGCGATGCAGCTCACCGCGGACCCGGAGGACCTCTCCCTCAAGCTCCGCAAGCTGTTCCCGCAGATCGAGGAAAAATTCCGAGGAGGCATCATGTCCCCCACCGCGAACGACTTCTCCGCCATCACCGAGCTCATGGACATCAAGAAGCTCTACGAGGAGGCGGAGGAGAAGTGGAAGATGCGCATCCAGGAGAAGGAGGACCTCATCTCGAGCCTCGAGGCGGACCTCCAGACCAAGGACCGCGTCATCGAATCGCACTCGATGGGGAGCCAGGAGCTGGAGGCCGAGCTCCAGAAGGCGAGGCAGGAGAACGAGCGGATCCGCCAGGAGGCCGCCGCGCGCATCGCCCAGCTCAACGAGCGCATCAAGGAGCTGAACAACCGGATCATGGGCGGCCCGGGCGCCGGGTCCGCCGCGACCCCCCAGTCCGGGTTCTTCAAGAAGTAGCCCCGCCTCTCCCCGGCGGCCGGCCCTCCGCGCCGCCCGGGACGGGGTGCTAACTTCCGCCCGTGGAGAAGAAGACCGGCGTCGCCCTCGGCCTCGCGCTCCTCGCCCTGGCCTCGGTGGTGCTGGCGTTCCTGCCCGCCCTTCAGGCCGGCTTCATCTGGAACGACCACACCTACATCACGGAGAACCCGACCCTCGACGGCCTCTCCGGGCTGCGCCGCATCTGGACCGACCCGCTAGCGAACGAGCAGCACTACCCGCTCGTCTTCACGACCTTCTGGATCGAGAAGCGCCTCTGGGGGCTCGACCCTTTCGGGTACCACCTCGTCAACGTCCTCCTCCACGCGCTCGCCGCGCTCCTCCTCTGGAGGTTCCTGCGCCGCCTCGGGCTGCCCGCGGCCTGGCTCGCCGCCGCCGCCTTCGCCCTCCACCCCGTCTGCGTCGAGTCGGTCGCCTGGGTGACCGAGCGCAAGAACACCCTCTCCCTCGTCCTGACGCTCCTCGCCGCGCACGCGTGGCTCTCCTGGCGCGAAGCGGCCGAGGAGCGCGACGCGGCCGCGACGGAGAGCCGGGAGAAGAGGAAGAGGAAACGGGGGCCCGCCGCCCCGGCTCCCCTGCACCGCCGGCCCGCGGCGCTCTGGTTGGCGGCGCTCGCGCTCCTCGTCCTCGCTCTCTTCGCGAAGACGACGGCGAGCGTCCTCCCGGCCGTCCTCCTCGTCGTCGTCTGGTGGCAGCGGGGCCGGATCCGGTGGGCCGACGTCCGTCCCCTCCTGCCTTTCTTCGCGGTCGGCGCCGGCCTCGCCTTCCACACGGCCTGGATCGAGAAGAACTTCGTGGTCGCGAAGGGCGACGAGTGGTCCCACGGGTTGGTGGACCGGCTCGCCCTCGCCGGGCAGGTGACGGCCTTCTACGCCTCCAAGATCGCCTGGCCCGCCGACCTCGCCTTCATCTACCGGCGGTGGACGCTCGACGCGGGCTCCGCCGTGCAGTGGCTCCCGACGGCCGGCTGGCTCGCCGCCCTCGCCGTGGCCTTCGCCGCGAGCCGCCGGGGCCACAGGGGGCCGCTCGCCGGCCTGCTCCTCTTCGGAGGCGTCCTCTTTCCCGCCATGGGCTTCTTCAACGTCTACGCGATGCGCTACTCCTGGGTCGCGGACCACTTCGCCTACCAGGCCGTGGCCGTCGGCACGGCGTGCGCGGTCTGCGGCGCCGCGGCCGCGCTCGAACGGTTCCTCCCCTCCTGGCGCCGGGCGGCGGCCGGGGCCGGCCTCGCGGGCCTCGTCGTCCTCGGGACCCTCTCCCACCGCCAGGCCGTTCCCTACCGAAGCCAGGAGGCGCTCTGGCTCCACACGATCGCGGTCAATCCCGAGTGCTTCATCTGCCACACGAACTACGGGAGCGACCTCCTCGAGGCCGGCCGCACGGACGAGGCCGTCGCCCACCTCGAGAAGTCCCTCCGGATCAAGCCGGACGCCCTCCCGACCCTGCTCAACCTCGCCCGCCTCGAAGAGGGAAGGGAGCGTTTCGGGAAGGCGGAGGAGCACCTGAGGGCCGCCCTCCGTCTCGAGCCCGCCGACACCGAGGTCCGCGTCCACCTCGCCACCATCTACACGAAGTCGGGGCGGCTCTCCGACGCCGAGCGGGAGTTCCGCGAGGCGCTGAAGGCCCCCTCGAACGCGGCCTACCTCGCCCACAACGGCCTCGGCGTCGTCCTCGTCCGGTCGGGGCGCGTCGAGGAGGGGATCGAGCACCTGAAGGAGTGCGTGCGGCTCCGTCCGGACTACGAACGCGGGCGGGCGAACCTCGCGACCGTGCTCGAGCTGACGGGCGCGCGCTGACCGGAAGCACCGTCCGGACGCCGGGGCCGGGGCCTTCGAGAGCCCCGGCGGCCTTCCCCCGGTAGACTCGCCCCAGCATGACCCCCGTCGCGCGCCGCGCGGCCCTCCTCGGGGCCGGCGTTCTCCTGGCCGCCGGCCTCGGCGCCGCCGTCCTTTTCGTACGGCTCGACCGGACCGTCTCCCGGGAATCGGCGCCCGGGCGGCTGCGCGCCGAGCGCGTCCGCCCCCTCGCGTTCGTCGCCGCCGAGCGCCCCGGGACGACGGGCGGGATCGCGGGCGACGGCCGCGTCCTCGACGCCGCCGACGTCGCCGGAGTGCTCCACCTCGCCACCGGCTCGGGGCTCGAGGTGGAGGGCCGGACCCTCGACGTTCTCGACGGGCTCCCGTCGCTGCGCGTCTCGGCCGTGGCGTCCTGGCGCGGCACGCCGGTGTTTGCGCTCGAGCGGGGCGGCTGGGGCCGCCTCGGTCCGTCCGGGCCCGAGCTCGCCACCTCGGGATTCGGCACGCTCGACGTGAGGACCTTCGCCGAGTCCGAGGGCGGCGAGCTCCTCGTGGGCGCACGGCAGGGGCTCTTCCGGGCACCCTTCGGCTCGGGCGAGGTCGAGAGCCTCGACGGCTCTCCCGTCCGCTCGATCGCCCTTCTCCCGGGTGGCGAGGTGGCGTCGGGCGGCGAACTCGGCTTGCGCGTCGTCTCCCGCGGCGGCGCCGCGCCGCGGCTCGTCGGAACGCCCGACCCCTGGGTCGGGACCGTCGCGGTCGTCGAGGGCGAACTCTGGGCCGCCACGGCGGCGGGAGCGGCCCGCGGCCCCCTGGACGCGACGGCACTGACCCCTGTCCCGCGGGGCTCCGACGCGACGGCCGGAGTCTCCTGGAGCGGTACGTTCAGGTTCGTTCCGCCGGAAGGGCCCCCGCGCGTCTCGTCGCTGTTCCCGGACGGCTCGCGGCGCGAGACTCCCGCGCCGGAGCGCTTCCGGCGAATCCTCGTCGCCGGGGGCGTCCTCTTCGCCGACGGCCCCTCCGGCCTCCACCGTTTCGACGCCGCCCGCGGCTTCGCTCTCGTGCGCGCCACGCCTCCGTCGCTGCCGATGCCGCACGTCAACGCCCTCGCCGCCGACGGCTCGCGCCTCTGGGTCGGATTCTTCGAGGGAGGGCTCGCGACGGCCGACCCCCGGGCGGCGGCCCTCAGCGCGACGTCTTTCCCCTCGGGCGACGCGTGGGGCGTGAACGCCCTCCTCCCGATGGGAGGCGTCGTCTACGCCGCCACCCTTCGCGGCGCCTTCCGCGTCGCCGGCGGCGGCGTGCGCCTCCTCGAGGGAGCGGGCGCCGCCTTCTCCCTCGCGGCGACCGGCTCGGGCCTCGCGGTCGGCTACGGTCAGGGAGTCCTCCTCCCCGGGCCGCGCCTCCTCTCGGCCTTTCACGGCCTCCCCGGAAACCAGGCCTACGCGCTCGCCGGAGTCGGCGACGCGCTCTGGGTCGGCACGCCCACGGGCCTCGGCCGCGTGGAGCGCCACCGCGTGACCGAGCGGGTCCTCCCCGGCGAGGGGAAGCTCCCCCACCCCTGGGTGACGGCGCTTCTCCCGCTCGCCGACGGTCTCTGGGTCGCGACCTACGGCGGAGGCATCGGCGTGAGGCGTTCCGGCGACGAGGGGCCTTCGTGGGAGACCTTCCCCGAGACGCGCGGACTCCGGGTGAACGCCGGGGCCCTCCTCGCGCTCCCCGGCGGCCGGGTCTGCGCCGGGACGCAGGGCGCCGGCGTCTGGTGCTCCGATCGAGCCCGAGCGCGTTTCGCGCGCGTCGACCTCCCGCTTCCCTCCCCCGACGTCTTCGCCCTCGCCACCTTCCCGGGGGAGTCGCCCGACTTCCTCTTCGCCGGCACGTCGGAAGGCCTCCTCCGCCTCCCGGCCGCCGCCCTCCCGGAGACACGATGAAACGAGCCGTCCCGTTCCTCGTCCTCATCTCCGCGTTTCCCGCGCTCGCGCAGACCGGCCTCCTCGTCCCGACGTCGACGGGCCGGCCCGACCCGCGCGTCCTCTCCCTGCGGGAGATGACCGTCGACGTCGGCGTGGCGCGAGGCGTCGCCCGCGTCAACGTGAGGCAGGTCTTCGAGAACCACACGGGCGAGGTGCAGGAGGGGACGTGGCGCTTCCGCCTCTCCCCCACGGGCGCCGTCGGCGACTTCGCCGTCTGGGACGGGCTCGTCAGGATCCCGGGCGTGATCGTCGAGAAGAAGCGCGCCCGCGCCATCTACGAGGAGCTGACGACGCGGCGGATCGACCCGGGCCTCCTGCAGCAGGGCGAGGAGGACGACACGGCGGGAGGGGCCGGAGCGCGCCCCTCGGGCGGCGCCGTCTTCTCCGTGAAGGTCGCGCCGATTCCGGCCTGGGGAACGAAGCGGCTCGAGATGCAGTACCAGGAAGAGGTGCCGTGGGCCGACGGGTCCGGCGAGCTCCGAATCCCGCTGCGTCCCGGCGAGGGGGAGCCGACGAAAGCCGGGAGCCTCGAGGTGAAGGTGACGCTCGAGGACGGGACTTTCCTCGACGCGCCCGCCTCGGCGCTCCCTCTCGCGGTCTCGGGAAAGACCGCCCGCTTCAGCGGGGCCGACGTCCCGCTCGCCAGGGACGTCGTCGTGAGGCTTCGCGCCGCGTCCGCCGCGCCGCTCTCCTTCTCGGCCTTCCGGAGCCCCGACGGCCGGCTCCCCGACGGCCTCGCCCTCGCTCCCTGGGAGCGCCTCTCCGACGTCCCCCCCGAGAAGGACGGGTTCTTCCTCCTCGAGCACCGTCCCGCCGCGAAGGAGCCGACCGCCGGGGCGGGTGCGAAGGCCGAGCCGCCCCGGGCGCCCCTCTCCGTCGCGATCCTCTTCGACACGTCGCTCTCGACCCGCTGGGGAAGCCTCGAGACCGGCTGGGCATTCGTGAACCGCCTGCTCGCCCGTCTCGGCCCGGCCGACCGGCTCGTCGTCGTCCCGTTCGACCGCTCTCCCGCGCCCGACCCGGCAGGCCTCGTCCCCGCCACCGACGCGGCAAAGGAGGCCGCGCTCGCCTTCCTTCGCTCGCGACTCCTCGCGCCGGGGACCGAGACGGCGGACGCCGTGAGGGCCGCCTCGTCGCTCCTGCCGAACGATCCGTCCGCGCGGCTCGTCCTCGTCACCGACGGGGCCGAAGCCCCGGGAGACCTCGTGAAGGCCGCGCAGGGCCGGCCGCTCTTCTCCGTCCTCACGGGCGACGAGCGGAGGGAGGCCTTCTCCGCGGCGTCCCGGCAGCTTCTCCCCCTCCCTCCCGGCAGCGCGTCGCAGCCCCCGGCGGGAGAGGCTCTCTTCCTCGCGCAGCTCGCCGCGCCCTCTTCCGCCGCGACGGGGCGCTCCGCGGCGACCGCCGGGCCCCCGTTCGCCGTGAAGGGGGGCGACCCGAAGGTGAGAGACGTCTACGGCGTCCTGACCCAGCCTCCGCTTGCCGGCTCCCTCTCGGGATGGGTGGGCCGCTACGGGCAGAGCGCGAAGGCGACGATCGAGCTCGCGGGGGCCACGGTCGCGGCCTCCTTCCCGGAACGCGCGCTCGAGGCTCGCGACCTTCCCCGCCGGGGGGCGCGCGCGCGCGTCGACGACCTCCTCCGCCGGATCGAGCTCGAAGGGGAGAAGCGGGAGTGGGTCGAGGAGGTCCTCGAGCTCTCCCGCCGCTACAAGTTCGTGACCCCGTACACGGCCTTCCTCGCGGCGCCGCGCTCCCTCCTCCGCCCGCGCCGGATCCAGCCGGGCGACCCGGTCATCCGCGTCGAGGCGCTCCCCGGAACGGCGGCCATCGCGGCCCTCCTCCCCTTCGGCAGGCAGCTCGACCTGACGCGCCGGCCGAAAACCAACCTCTGGGAAGGGCGCTTCCTCGTTCCAGACGGGACCGCTGACGGCCCGATGGCGGTGCGAATCGTCCTTCGCGACCAGGGCGGCGCGACGACCGTCGAGACGAAACGCGTCGTCGTGGACGGCACCCCGCCGACGGTCACCCCGGTCCTCCCCGCCGACGCCACGGCGGGCGGCCGCGTCCGGCTCGCCGCGCGCGCCGACGCCGACGTCATCGCCCTGACGGCCCGCGTCGGCGAGGGGCCCCCCGTCCCGCTCCGCTGGGACGGCCCGGCGAAGGCGAACGTCGCCGAGCTCTTCCTGCCGCAGGGCGTCACCGGCTCCGTACCCGTCCTCTTCGAGGCGATCGACGGCGCGGGGAACCACGGGTTCGCGCGCGCGACGCTGAGGGTCCGCTGATGTCCGAGAGACTTCGCGCCCGACGTTCTCTTCTCGTCCTCCTCGCCGGCACCGTCGCGCTGACGGCGGCGACGCGCCCCGCGGCTCTCGACGCCGCCGCGTCGCTCGTGCCGTGGACCGACCTGACCGACGCCGACGCCCTGAGCTCGGCCCTCGTCCGAAGGACGGTCGTCGACGGCCGGACGGTGCACTACCCGACCCCGACGAAGGAGCTCGCCACCGAGCTGGAAGCGCGCGCCGCGGCGCCCGGGGAGACCGCGGTCGCGGCCCTGCGACACCTCGCCGAGGCGCGCCGCGAGCTGGGCGACCTTCCCGGCGCCGAGGAGGCGCTCTCGCGGTGGGCCGCGGCGAGCGGTGGCGAGGCCTGGGCCGAGGCCGCCCGGTGGGGCGCGACGTACCGCCGGTGGCCCTTCGCGTTCTCCGCGGCGAAGTCCGGGCTCGCTTCCGACGCGCCGGAGGAGGTCCGGCGCTCCATCGCGACCGAGCGGATCGGCTGGGCCGACGAGGACCCCTCCCTGGCGGACCCGCTCGCCCTCCGCGCCGAGCGCGCCGCCCTCTTCCCGTCCGACGCCTCGTTCGTCGAGGAGTGGATCCGCGCCCTCGAGAAGGCGGGCCGGCTGAAGGAGGCCGAGGGGGCCCTCCGCGGGGCGACGGGGCTCCCGGAAGAGACGCGCCTCCTCGTCCTCTCCGACCTGAAGGGCGATCACGGAGACCCCGAGGGCGCCTATTCGGTCCTCGAGGCGCTCGTCGCCAACCCGGCGAATTCCCCCTCGTCGCGCGCGCTCACGGCCTTCGCGCGCCGTGCGGACGCCGTCGCCGGCGCGCGCATGGAAGCGACCCGCCTCGCGCTCGACAGGTCGTTCGACGCGCGCCAGGCCACCCTGCTCGTCCGCTGGTTCGAGGGGAAGGGGCGAGGCGACCTCGGGCTCGAGCTGCTGGCCCAGGTCGAGCTGAGGCACGAGGCGCGGTTCTCCCGCGCCGACCGGCTCGCGATGGCGCGTCTCTACGAAGCGCTCGACGCCCTGCCCGAGGCGTTCCGGAGCCGGCTCGCCGGCGCGGCCGCCGGCACGGAGAGCGAGCGGCTCGACGACCTCGCCGTTCTCTCCCGCCTCGCCCTTGCCGCCGGATCGCGTCCCCTCGCCTGGGGAGTCCTCAACGACGAGTCCTACCGCTGGGCCGCGCGGGCCGACGTGTCGCCCGGCTTCACGACCGCCGGGCTCTCTTTCCTCCTCACCGGCTTTTCGCCCGGCGAGGCGCTCGCGGAGCTGGAGGCGCAGCGCCTCCCCGGGAAGACGCTCCGTGCCGGGCGTCTCCTCGTTGCCGAGCTCGAGAGGCGCGCTCCGAAGCACGAGGCCCTGCCGGGGCTCCACGTGCAGGTGATGGAGCGCCTCGTCCAGGCGGGCAAGGGCGACGAGGCCCTCGGTCTCCTCGCGCGGACCGAGGGGGGCGACGAGGCGACGCGCGCCGAGGCGCGCCGCGTGGCGCTCCTCGCGATGCGCCAGACGAAGACGCCTCTCGAGAGGGAAAAGGCCCTCTGGACCGAAAGGCTCGCTCTCCTCGCCCCCGACGGCAGCGTGCCGGGCGGGAAGAGGGAGACGGCCCAGGACGCCGGAGAGGCCGGATACGCCGACGAGGGCCCGGAAGGGGTCGAGCCCACCCGGCGGCTGAAGGGCGAGACGAAGGGGGATGACTACCAGCGCGCCCTGAACGAGGCGATCGTCCGCCTCGACGACCGCGACCGCTCCCACAAGGCGAGCCTCGCGCTCCTCCTCGGCGAGATGGACCGTCTCCCGCGCGCCGAGGCCGTGTGGCTGGAGGCCGTCGACCGGATCTCCTCGTGGAAGCTCGACGACGACCTCGAGCCGCGCTACCGGAAGGCGGTCGCGGCCTTCGAGGGGCCGGAGTGGTGGAAGAAGCTCGCCCGCTGGTACGCGCGCCGGCAGAAGTCGGCCGAGCTGAAGGCCCTCGGCGAGGAGATCGCTTCGACCTTCCGCGGCTCGGACCTCTTCGCTCGCGACCCGATGTTCCAGGCAGCCGTCGTGGCTCTCCCGGAACAGCCCAACCCCTGGGTGTCCTACACCGACTTCCTCGCGCTCCGGGCCCTCCAGCGCTTCCCGGCGAGCCCCGACGTCCTCGCGCGCGCCGAGTCGCGGCTCCTCTCCCGGACGTCGTACGAGTCCCTGAAGGCGAGGCGACCCGAGGACGTCAAGGACCGGGCCGTCGTCGAGGACTCCCTCCTCGCGCTCCGTCGCGACGCCGTCCTCTTCGCCGACGCGCCGCGGCGCGCACGGTTCCTGGACGACCTCATGCGGAAAGGCTCGCTGGAGGCGTTCCTGAGGCGTCTCGAGGAGGCCCCCGCGAAGACCCCCGTCGAGAACGTCCTCCTTTTCGACGGCTGGACGCGCCTCTCGCGCTTCGAGCGGGCCGTGCCGTTCGCCGAAGCGCTCGCCGAGGCCTACCCCGGAGACCCGGACCGGGCGGGAGAGGCGATCTCCCTGGAGAGGTCGCTTTCCGCCTTCTCGGCCGAACGCGCCGCCGCCGCCGAACGGATCGCCGCGCGCGCGGCGGCGGCCGCCGCGGACCCGTCTCCCTTCTGGACC
>CALMDF010000304.1 GCA_937864895.1 uncultured Holophagales bacterium
ATCGGGGGACTGCTGTCCGCCATCGGGATCGCCGGCATGGACCGCCTGATACAGGCCAACGTGATCGCGATGTCCGGCAGGGCGGTGGAGGCGGCGGGCGACGTGGACGTGCTCCTGCTGGACAAGACCGGCACCATCACCCTGGGGAACCGGCAAGCGGCCGCCTTCCTGCCCGTCCGGGGCGTGACCGAGCGGGAGCTGGCCGATGCCGCCCAGCTCGCCTCCCTCCCCGACGAGACCCCCGAAGGGCGCAGCATCGTCGTGCTGGCCAAGGAGAGGTTCGGGTTGAGAGAACGCGACATCCTCGCCCTGGGAGCGCGCTTCGTCCCGTTCACCGCGCAGACGCGGATGAGCGGCGTCGATCTCGACGGCCGCAAGATCCGGAAAGGCGCGGCGGACTCCGTCGAGGCGTTCGTGCGCTCGCTGGGCGGCGAGTTGCCGGACTCGGCCCGGGCCGCGGTCCGCGACGTCGGCGGACGCGGCGGGACGCCGCTCGCGGTCGCCGACGGGAACCGGGTGCTGGGCATCGTGGAGCTCAAGGACATCGTCAAGGGCGGCATCCGGGAGCGGTTCGCGGAGCTTCGCGCCATGGGCATCCGAACGGTGATGGTCACCGGCGACAACCCGCTGACGGCCGCCGCGATCGCCGCGGAAGCCGGCGTGGACGACTTCCTTGCCGAGGCGACGCCCGAGGCGAAGCTGCGGCTGATCCGCAAGATCCAGGGCGAGGCGCGGCTCGTGGCGATGACCGGCGACGGGACCAACGACGCCCCCGCGCTCGCCCAGGCCGACGTCGCCGTCGCGATGAACACGGGAACCCAGGCGGCCAAGGAAGCCGGGAACATGGTGGATCTCGACTCGAACCCGACGAAGCTGCTCGAGATCGTGAGGATCGGAAAGCAGCTCCTGATCACGCGGGGCGCGCTCACGACGTTCAGCATCTCGAACGACGTGGCGAAGTACTTCGCGATCATCCCCGCGGTATTCGCGGCCACCTACCCGGAGCTCGCGCGCCTGAACGTCATGGGCCTGGCGACACCGGGAAGCGCCATCCTCTCGGCGATCGTCTTCAACGCGCTCGTCATCCTGGCGCTGATTCCGCTGGCGCTTCGCGGGGTCCGCTACCGGCCCGTCGGGGCCGAGAGGCTCCTGCGCCGGAATCTCACGATCTACGGGCTCGGCGGCCTGGTCGCGCCGTTCCTCGGCATCAAGGCGATCGACCTTCTGCTCGCCGCGCTCGGGTGGACCTAGGATGCCGGAGGCGAGCGAATCATGAACGAGCTCCTGAGACCTGCCGCCCGGCTCCTCCTGGTCATGAGCGCCCTGACGGGAGTCCTCTACCCGGCCGCCGTCACGGGCGTCGCCCGCCGGCTCGCGCCGTGGCCTGCCGGGGGTAGCGCAATCGAGGCGAACGGCCGCCTCGTCGGCTCCGCGCTCGTCGGGCAGCCGTTCGACGATCCCGGGTACTTCTGGGGCCGGCCCTCGGCCACGCCCGGGTTCCCGTACGACGCGGCCTCGTCGGCGGGCTCGAATCTCGACCGGAACAGCCCCGCGCTGACGGCGGCCGTCCGCGCGCGCGTCGCGGCGCTGCGGACCGCGGATCCGGACAATGCCGCCCCGATACCGGTCGCCCTCGTGCCGGCGTCGGGGAGCGGGCTCGACCCGCACGTGAGCCCCGCGGCGGCCGAGTATCAGCTGCGGCGCGTCGCGCGGGTCCGGGGCTTGACGCAGGAGCGGGTTCGCAGGATGGTGGCGGAGCACACCGAGGGGCGAACGTTCGGACTGCTGGGTGAGCCTCGGGTCAACGTCCTCGAGCTCAACCTCTCCTTGGACGCGCTCGCCCCCGAGGACCCGAGGGCGCCGTGACGGACTCCCGCCGGCCCGACCCGGACGCGCTCCTCGCGCGCGTGAGCGAGGAGGAGCGCGCGTCCGCCCGGGGGAGGCTGAAGATCTTCTTCGGAGCGGCAGCCGGCGTCGGGAAGACCTACGCGATGCTCCAGGCGGCCCACGAGCGCCTGGCGGCGGGCGTGGACGCCGTCGTCGGCCACCTGGACACGCACGGCCGCCGGGAGACGGAGGCCCTGCGAGCGGGCCTGCCGGAGCTGGCGCCGAAGCGAATCGACTATCGCGATCGGACCCTCGCGGAATTCGACCTCGACGCGGCGCTCGCCAGAAAGCCGCAGCTCCTCCTGGTGGACGAGCTGGCGCACACGAACGTGCCGGACTCCCGCCACGCGAGGCGGCACCGCGACGTGGAGGAACTGCTCCAGGCGGGGATCGACGTCTACACGACGCTGAACGTCCAGCACCTCGAGAGCTACAACGACCTCGTCGCGAGGATCACCGGGGTCGTCGTCCGCGAGACGGTTCCCGATTCGGTCCTCGAATCGGCCGACGAGGTGGAGCTCGTCGATCTTCCGCCCGACGAGCTCCTGGTCCGTCTGCGCGAGGGGAAGGTCTACGTCCCGCCGCAGGCGGAGCAGGCGGCGAAGAGCTTCTTCCGGAAATCCAACCTCATCGCGCTGCGCGAGCTGGCGCTCCGCTGCACGGCCGACCGGGTGGACGCCCAGATGCAGGTCTACCGCCGGGCGGAGGGGGGCGACCGCACCTGGCCGATCGCCGAGAAGATCCTGGTCTGCGTGAGCCCGAGCCCGTCCGCCGAACGGGTCGTGCGGGCCGGGCGGCGCCTCGCGCGGCGGCTGCGCGCCGAATGGATGGCGCTCTTCGTCGAGCAGCCGCGGCACGCGGGCCTCCCGCGGTCGGACCGGGAGTACGCGGTCCGGGCGCTCGGGCTCGCCGAGCAGCTGGGCGCCGAGGCGGTCACCCTCTCCGGCCACGACGCCGTCGAGGAGATCCTGAGCTTCGCGAGGGCGCGAAACGTCTCCCGCATCGTCGTCGGCAAGCCGGCGCGTTACTGGTGGCTGCGGGAGCTCCTCCGAGGCTCCTTCATCGACAAGCTGGCGCTGCGAAGCGGAGAGATCGACCTGTTCGTCGTCCACGGAGATCGGGAGGACGGGTCGGTCCGGCCGGCGGCGCCCCGCCCGCGAGACCCGCGGCGCTTCAAGGAGTACGTCTTCGCCGCGCTGGTCGTCGCGGTCGGCACGGCGCTGTCGTCCTTCATGTCCCGGCACTTCGAATCGTCGAACCTGATCATGGTGTACCTGCTCGGGGTGGTCGTCGTGTCCACGCGATGCGGCCGCGGGCCTTCGCTCCTGGCCGCGATCCTGAGCGTCGCCGCGTTCGATTTCTTCCTCGTGCCGCCGTTCCTCACCTTCGCGGTCGCGGACTATCAGTACGTCGTCACGTTCGCCGTCATGGCGGTGGTGGCGGGGCTCCTCAGCACGCTCACGGTTCGGGTCAAGGAGCAGGCCGAGAGCGCGCGCCAGCGCGAGCGACGGACCGCCGCGCTCCACTCGCTGAGCCGCGCGCTGGCCTCGACACGCAGCCTGGACGCGATGGTGGTCGCCGTGAAGCGGCACGTCGAGGAGATCTTCGAGGGCTCGGCCGCGGTGTACGTCGCCGGGGCCGACGGTCGGCTCGAGGTGAGGCCCGCGGCCGAAGCGTCCTTCGCCGCCGACCCCAAGGAGGCCGCCGTCGCGCAGTGGGCGCACGAGCATTCGGAGGCCGCGGGTCGGGGCACGAGCACGCTTGCGGGCGCCGCGGCGCTCCACCTGCCCCTCGCCGGAAGCCAGGGCCCCGTCGGCGTCCTGGCGGTGCGGTTGCCGTCGGCCAGCCACCCGCTCGACACCGACCGCATGCATCTCCTCGAGGCCTTCGCGAACCAGGCCGCGCTCGCGCTCGAGCGGGCGCTCCTCGCCAGGGAGGCCCACCGTCACCGCCTCGCCGCCGAGAGCGAGAACCTCCGGAGCGCCATCCTCGCGGCGGTGTCGCACGATCTGCGGACGCCCCTGGCCTCGATCTCGGGCGCCGCGAGCAGTCTCGCGCTGGGGGGGGACCGCCTGGACGCGAGCGCGAGGCGCGAGCTCGTCCTCACCATCCACGAGGAGGCGGGGAGGATGGCGAGGCTGGCGAACAACCTGCTCGACATGGGCCGGCTGGAATCGCGCAAGGTCGTCTTGCGCAGGGAGTGGCAGCACCTCGAGGAGACGTTCGGCGCGGCGCTCGAGCAGCTCGACTCGCAGCTTCGCGACCGCGAGGTCGTGCTGCGGCTTCCGGACGACCTGCCGCTCGTGCCGATCGACGAGGTGCTCGTCGAGCGCGTGCTCGTCAACCTGCTCGAGAACGCGGCCCGCTACACGCCGGCGGGAACCGCGATCGAGCTCGGCGCCGCGGGCCACGAGGACGAGGTGACCGTGGAGGTTCTCGACCGCGGGCCGGGGCTCTCGCCGGGCGAGGAGACGCGGATCTTCGAGAAGTTCTTCCGCGGCGAGGTCTCCCACTCGCGTCGCGGCATCGGACTCGGACTCGCGGTGGCGCGCAGCATCGTCGAGGCCCACGGCGGTAGGATCTGGGCGGAGAATCGCGCCGGCGGCGGGGCGGCGTTCCGCTTCACGTTGCCGGTGCCGGGCGAGCCGCCGGAGCCCGCGGGCGCGCCGCGGGAGGGGGAGGAGCTGGCATGAGCGACGCGGCTCCCACCGTGCTCCTCGTGGAGGACGACCCGCAGATTCGCCGGTTCCTGCGCGTGACGCTGCCCGCCCACGGCTACCGTCTGGTCGAGGCCGAGTCCGGGCAGGACGGGATCGCGCAGGCCGCCACGAGAGCCCCCGAGATCGTCCTCCTCGACCTAGGCCTGCCGGACGTCGACGGGCTGGAGGTCATTCGCCGCCTGCGGGAGTGGTCCGCGGTCCCGATCGTCGTGCTCTCGGCGCGCGGCCTCGAGCGGGACAAGGTCCAGGCGCTCGACGCGGGGGCGGACGACTACCTGACGAAGCCGTTCGGCGTCGAGGAGCTGCTCGCGCGTCTCCGCGTGTCGCTCCGGCACGCCGCGACGGCGGCGGCGGGGCCGCCGAGCCCGGTGTTCGCGACCGGCGACCTCGGCGTCGATCTCGCCGCGCGCCGCGTCACGGTGCGGGGAAGGGAAGTGCACCTGACCCCGACCGAGTTCAAGTTGCTCTCGATCCTCGTCCGGCACGCCGGCAAGGTCGTCACGCAGCGCCAGCTCCTCGTCCAGGTCTGGGGGCCCGGGGCGGCGGGAAGCCCCCACTACCTGCGGGTGCAGATGCACGGCCTGCGGCACAAGATCGAGGAGACGCCGGTGCGTCCCCGTTACCTGATCACCGAGCCGGGTGTGGGCTACCGGCTGCGCGAAGCGACCTGAAGCGCGGGTCCGCTGCCGGACGTGGCGGGCCGCGGCCTCGAGAGTCCCGACGTAACCCGAAGGTCGCTTCCCCGTACTCAGGGCGGCCATGAGCGAGATCGAGACCCTCTACCGCAGTTACGCGCCGGCCGTTCTCCGCTTCGCGTGGGGGCTCTGCGGCGATCGGGCCCGCGCCGAGGACCTGGTGTCGGAGACGTTCGTCCGCCTGCTGACCAGGGCCCCGCGGATCGAGACGCGGACGGCCCTGGCGTACCTGCTGGCGATCGCGCGGAACGCCTTCCTCGACGAGGTGCGGAGCGGGAGGCGTGAGGTCCCGCTCCCCGGCGATCTCCGCGCACCCGAGAGGAGCCCGTACGAGCGGATCGACGACGCGGGACAACTGCGGGCGGTGATGGAAAGGTTGCGCTCCCTGCCGGAGGGGGAGCGCGCCGCCCTGCTTCTCCGGGTCGATCACGAGCTTTCGTACGACGAGATCGCGGGGGTTCTGGGGATATCGATCGCGGCGGCGAAGGTCCGGGTGCACCGCGCGCGGACCCGGCTCGCCGCCGCGCGCGAAGAAGGAGGGAAGGGACGATGAAGCTGGACGTGACCCGGGACGTCGCGAGCGACCTCTGGGCGCTCTGCCGCGCGGGGGACGCGAGCGCCGAGACCCGGGCGCTCGTCGACGCGTTCCTCGCCGCGGATCCGGAGCTCGCCGAATCCCTGAAGAAGGAGGAAGAGACGATGAGCACGATCGTGCCGCAGGTGCGCCTGTCCCCCGACGCGGAGCGCAGGATGCTCGACGACGCCGCGAGGAACGCGCGTCTCAAGCTGCTGATCGTCGGGGGCTCCGTGGCCCTCGGCGCCGCTCTGCTGTTCGCGGCGTTCGCCGGTGCGCTGATCCTGACCTTCCGCCACGGGTGGTAGCCCGGATCGCCCACCGCGGCGACCCTCCGGGAATCTCTTGTCTCCTCGCCCGGTT
>CALMDF010000305.1 GCA_937864895.1 uncultured Holophagales bacterium
TGGCCTGGGCGGCGTTCGGGATGCTGGCCGCGAACGCGCTGCTCGGAGCCCTTGAGCTGGTGGGACCCCAAAGGGGCCTCCCGGGGGGCGGCCCGTGGCTCCCGCGTTCGCTGCACTGGGGGTTCGTCCTCCACACCGCCATGATCGCCTCGGGCTCGGTCTACAAGTTCATGCTGTTCGGCCGGGCGTGGAGCTTCGACCCGGTCGAGACGCTGGCTCTCGTCGCGTGGGCGGCGTACGGCACCCTGCTCCACATGCACCTGTTCGCCGGCTGGGAGGGGCGACGCCTGGCCGCCTGGAGCCTCGCGCTCTTCGTGATCCTGGTTGTGTCGTACCGAGGCATCGTCTACTTCCCGTCCTGGGCGACGTACCACATCTTCGACATGGACCTGCGGATGCACCTCTGACGCGGTAGGGCGACCGCCGTCCCGCCTCGAGAATCGTCTCTACGAACGCGCGCGGGACTGGTCGGCCGTCGAACGGCAAACGCTGCACCACGCGGCGAACAAGTCGTGGACCTCCACGATCACGGCCCGAGGCTGACGGGGATCTTCTCCATCATGACGCAGAGGAGGTTCCCCTCCGGGTCGCGCAACGGCGTGTCGTGGGTGACGAAGAGAAGCTTGCCCACGCGGTTCGTCCGGGGCGGGAGTGGGGAGGTGCTCGCGGCAACCTGCCTCATGCGTTCGCGCATCCCGTCGCGGGCGGGTCCGGGGTGCAGCTCGGCGACATCGAGCCCGACGACGCGCTCGTGTTCCCAGTCCCTTCCCGTGACCAGGGCAACGTAGGCGAGCATCGCCCTGTTCGCGTACAGGATCCGCCCGTCGGTCCCGATCAGGAGGACGGGATGGCTGAGCGCGTCGAGTGCAAGCTCGAAAGGGAGCACCGCGCTCGATGATACGTCGGCCCGGGAAGGCGGGCCCCGGGGAAGCCGTGCAGGGGCCGGCGACCGCGCCTGTCTCGAGGCGAGCCTCGGGGCGAGCTTGCGCGACACCGGGGGCCTTCGGCACACTGGGCGGATGAGAACCGCGACCGTCGTTCTCCTCTCGCTCGGTGCTCTCCTGGCCGGCTGCTCGAAGCCGTCCGGGGCGGCGCAGGACCCCGCGGCTCCCGTCGCGAAGGTCGACGGGCGCGTCATCACCGAGGGCGAGCTGGCGGCCGCCGCGAAGGCGGCTCTCGTCGCGGCCGACGCCCGGCACGCCGAAGAGGTCTACAACACCCGGGGCCGCGCGCTCCAGGGCCTCGTGGAGAAGCAGCTCCTCGAGGCGCGCGCCGCGAAGGAGGGGATCACCGTGGACGCCCTCCTCCTGCGCGAGGTGGGCGGCAAGGTCACGGAGCCCGACGAGGCGACGCTCCAGCAGGTCTACGACCAGACGAAGGCCACCGGGCGCCCGCTCCCCCCCTTCGCCGACGTGAAGGCGGAGATCGCCGCCTTCGTGAAGGGGCAGTCCGCCGAGGGGCTCCGGCAGGCCTACCTGGCCAGGCTCCGGGCCGAGGCGAAGGTCGAGACGCTCCTCCCGCCCCTCCTCCTCCCGAAGGTCGACGTGAAAGCCGATGGGCCGGCCCGGGGGGACGCGAAGGCCCCGGTCACGGTCGTCGAGTTCTCGGATTACGAGTGCGGGTTCTGCGCCCGGGCCGAGCCGACGGTGAAGCGGATGCTCGCGGAGTACCCGGGGCGCGTCCGCGTGGTGCTGCAGCAGTTCCCCCTGGCCAGCCACCGCTTCGCGGCGAAGGCCGCCGAGGCCGCCTTCTGCGCGGGCGAGCAGGGGCGGTACTGGGAGATGCACGACCGGCTCATCGCGAACCAGCAGGCCCTCGCCCCCGACGCCCTCAAGGGCCACGCCCGGGCGCTCGGCCTCGACGGGACGGCGTTCGACGGCTGCCTGGACTCGGGGCGGATGGCGCCGGTCGTCGAGACGAGCCGGAAGCTCGCCGAGGGCCTCGGCATCGACAGCACGCCGATGTTCTACGTCAACGGCCGGCCGCTCTCCGGCGCGCAGCCCTGGGAGCGGTTCAAGGAGCTGATCGACTGGGAGCTGGCCGCGGCGAAGCGCTGAGGGCGGAGGCCGGCCGCCCGCCTTCCGGGTGGCCCGGCGCCCCGGAAGCCCGTATCATCCGCGCCCATGAAACTGGAGGATTTCCGCCTCATGCGCAGCACACTCGTCGTTCTCGCCGTCGCCGTCGCCTTCGGGTGCGCGCGCGAGGCCACCCCGGTCGCCGACAAGGGAACCGCTCCGAGCACGGAGGCTGCCCCGGCCCAGCCGCAGATGCCTCCCGGCCACCCCGCCACCGGGGCCCCGGCGGGCGTTCCCGGGCTCACCGGCACCGTCCTCGAGACGATGGACTCCGGCGGCTACACCTACCTGAAGCTGAAGACCGCCGAGGGCGAGGTCTGGGCTGCCGTCAACGAGTCCAAGGTCGCGAAGGGCGACACGGTCACCGTCGCGGGCGCCATGCCGATGGACGGGTTCGAGAGCCAGACCCTGAACCGGAAGTTCGACAAGATCTACTTCGGGACGCTCGCGGGCGGCCCCGCCGGCGCGCCCATGGGGATGGGGGGCGCCGCGCCCGCCGCGATGGGCGGAGCGGCCGTTCCCGAGTCCATGGCGGCCCAGCACGCCCAGGCCGCGACCGGGCCGGAGGTCACGGAGAAGATCTCCGTCGCGAAGGCGGAAGGGGCCGACGGCCGGACGATCGCCGAGGTCTTCGCCCAGCGCGCCGCCCTCAAGGGGAAGACGGTCGCCATCCGGGGCAAGGTCGTCAAGTTCAACTCCGCGATCATGGGGAAGAACTGGATCCACCTGCGCGACGGCTCCGGGACGCCCGAGACGAAGGACCACGACGTGACCGTCACGACGAACGACACCGTCGCCAAGGGGGACGTCGTCGTCGTGAGGGGTACCGTCGCCGTCGACCGGGACTTCGGGTCGGGCTACACCTACGTGCTCGTCGTCGAGGACGCGAAGGTCACGAAATAGCCCGGGGCCTCACTCCTTCGCCTTCCCGAGCCAGTGGGGGTCGGGGAGGCGGAGGCCGAGGCGGACCGAGGCCATCCGGAGGGCGACGATCGTCGCGAAGCCTGCCGCGTCGGCAATCGACTGGGGAATCCTCAGCCACGGTCCCGCGAGGACGACGAGGCAGCCCAGGAACGACGCCGCGGCGTAGAGCGGGCCGGGCCGGAAGATCGTGGGGACCTCCCGCACGAGGACGTCCCGCATGACGCCGCCGAAGGTGCCCGTGACGACGCCGATCAGCGCGGCGGGAAGCGGCGGGAGCCCCGCCTCGAGGGCGTACCGGACGCCCGTGAGGCTGAAGAGGGCGAGTCCGAGCGAGTCCACGAACGTGGACCGGCGGTCGAGCGCGTCGGCGACGGCGAAGGCCCGGCGGCTGTAGACGAAGGGGATGCAGAGGAGGAGCGCGACGAAGACGTACTCCTTGCTGCTCACCCAGAAGAAAGGCCGCCGCTCGAGGAGGACGTCCCGGAGGGTCCCCCCGCCGAAGGCCGTGACGAGAGCCAGCGTGAACGTCCCCACGACGTCCATCCGCGCCCGGGCCGCGGTGATCATCCCGGAGATCGTCGTGGCGAGTACGGCCGCCGCCTCCACGGCGGTCGTCAGCTGGGGCAGCTCGGGTCTCACGGTGCGTCCAGTGTAGCGGCGGCCCCTGCCGCCCGCTCGAGAGTCTTCAGCCTGAGGAGCGGAACCAGGTAGGCCGCGAAGACGGCCCCGGTCGCCACGAGCGCCCCGCGGAGCCCCACGGTCTCGACGAGGGCGCTGCCGACGAGGGGCCCTCCCATCATCCCGACGGCGTAGGCGACGTTCACGAGGGAGAAGACGCTGCCGAAGCTGCGGCTCCCCATCGACTCCACGGCGTCGGCGAGGCCGGGGCTGACCGGGCTCATGACGAACGACGCGGTGACCCCGAGCGCGGCCATGGCGAGGGCGACGGTGACCTTCGTCGAGACGAAGGCCGGGATCGGGACGAGGAGGGCCGCGAGGACGAAGCCGACCGTGAGGACCTTCTTCCGGCCGACGCGGTCGGAGAGGCGGCCCATGAGGGGCGACGTGAGGGTGTGGGTGAGGGCCGTGGCCGCGAAGAGGAGGCCGATCTCGGAGGCGCCCATCCCGAGGACGGCGTCGAGGTGGAGCGGGAGGGTCGACTCGAGGAGGGCCCAGAGGGCGGCCCCGAGCGCCATCGCCCCGGCGAAGGTGCGGACGGTGGGGTTTGCGAGGAGCCCCCGGAGGCTGACCCGCTCGCCCCGCGGGGGCTCGGCGTCGTGCAGGAGGAGAACACGGGCCGCGGCGTCGGCGAGGGCGAGGGCCGCGGCGAGGAGGAACGGGCTGCGCGGGCCGAGGCTCTCGGTGAGGAAGCCCGAGACGGGCGGGCCGAGGAGGACGCCCACGTTCGCGGCGGCGAAGACGGTCGCCATCGCCTGCCCCCGGCGCTCGGAAGGGAACCCCTCGGCGAGGAGGGCGAGGCCCGTCGTCCAGGTCGCGGCCGCGGCGAGCCCCTGCAGGGCCCGGGCGACGAGAAGGAGCGGGTAGCTCCCGGCGAAGGCGAAGAGGAGCGTCGTGGCGCCGAGGCCGATGAGCCCCCAGAGGAAGGGCTTCCTGCGGCCGATCCGGTCGGCGAGGCGGCCGATGGGGTAGGTCCCGGCCAGGAGGGCCGCGGAGTAGACGCCGAAGAGGACCCCGACCTCCATCTGGGAGAGGCCGAGGGACTTCGCGTAGTGGGGAAGCAGCGGGACGAGGAGGTAGTAGAGGATGGAATCGGTGAAGAACGCGAGGCCCACGACGACGAGGAGCGCGACGGGGGAGGTGCGGCGCACGCCGGCATGGTACCGGGCGGGGCGCGGAAGGTCCCGGAGGTCGCCGGATCAGGGGAGGAATCGGCGCGCGAGGGCGGAGGGGAGGCGCGGGCAGGGCCCTTCGGGAGGAGCGAAGAGCCGCCGGCGGAAACGCGCCACGACGGCATAGGCGCCGTCGCGCAGGGGACGGGGGACGAGGCGTCCCGCGGCCGCGAGGAGGCTCCAGGCGCCCCCGAGGCGGGAGAGGGCGTGGAGGGCGGCGTCGCTCCGGGTCAGGAGCCGGCCTT
>CALMDF010000306.1 GCA_937864895.1 uncultured Holophagales bacterium
CGTGGAGGGAGGCCGAGGTGGTCCTGGCTCCCGGCGCGTCGATCGTCTTCTACACGGACGGCCTCACGGAGGCCTTCGCGCCCGACGAAGAGGAGTTCGGGAACGCCCGCCTCGCGGCCCTCGCCACTTCGCTCGCGGGGCGGCCGGCCCCGGAGGTGATCGCCGGGATCCTCGCCGGCGTCACGGCGTTCGAGGCCGGTTCCCACCCGGCCGACGACAAGACGATCATGGTCCTGCGCCGGGAGGGTTGAAGCTCCTCAGTCCCCCTCGTACAGGCCGTCGATGAGCGTCTTGTACTTCTGGTCGACGATGCGCCGCTTGACCTTCAAAGTCGGGGTCAGCTCGCCGTCCTCGATCGTCAGCTCCTTCGAGAGGAGCTTGAACGCGTTGACGACCTGCTCGTGCGGCTTCCCCTCGTTCCAGCGGTCGACGATACCCTGGTAGATCTGCCTGACCCGCGGGTCCTCCACGAGCTCCGCGTCCGACAGGCCCGAGAGCCCGTTCTTCCCCGCCCAGTCCCGGAGCTTCTCGAAGTTCGGGACGATGAGGCAGGAGAGGAATTTCCGGCGGTCGCCGATGACGACCGGCTGCGACACGAACGGGTCTCCCTTGAGGGCGCTCTCGATCGGCGCCGGGGCGATGTTCTTCCCGTTCGAGTTGACGATGATCTCCTTCTTGCGGTCGGTGATCTTCAAGAAGCCGTCCCCGTCGATGACCCCGATGTCGCCGGTGTGGAACCAGCCGTCCGGGTCGATCGCTTCGGCCGTCGCTTCGGGCTTGTTGTAATAGCCCTTCATCACGTGCGGGCCGCGCGTGAGGATCTCCCCGTCCGGCGCGATCCGGCACTCGACGCCCGGCAGGATGCGGCCCACCGCGCCGAGGCGCCACGCGGCCGGGCCGTTGACGGCGATGACCGGGCTCGTCTCGGTCAGGCCGTAGCCCTCGTAGATCTCGACGCCGATCGCCCAGAAGAACTCCGCCAGGTCCTTCGCGAGGGGCGCCCCGCCGGAGACGGCGAAGCGGAAACGGGAGCCGAGCGCCTCGCGGACCTTCCGGTAGACGAGCCGCTCGTAGATGAAGTGCTGGAGGGCGAGGGCGCCGCCGGGAGTCTTCTGCTCGGCGCGGAGGGCGAGGACCTCCTTGCCGACGGCGATCGCGTTCTCGAAGAGCCTCTTTTTCGCCGGCGATCCGGAGTCGACCTTGTCCATGACCCGCGCGTAGACCTTCTCGTAGACGCGCGGGACGGCCCCGAAGAGGTGGGGGTTCACCTCGGCGAGGTTGTCGCGCAGCTTGTCGATCGACTCGGCGAAGGCGACCGTGGCGCCACGGTGGTAGTAGCAGTACTCGATGAGGCGCTCGAAGACGTGCGAGAGCGGGAGGAACGAGAGGGCGACGGCGGAGGACTCGAACGGCAGGATCGTGCATCCCGCGAGGACGTTGGAGACGAAGTTGCTCTGCATGAGCATCGCCCCCTTCGGCTCGCCCGTCGTCCCCGACGTGTAGATGATCGTGGCGAGGTCCTCGGGTTTCCGCGCGTTCGCCCTCTCGTCGAAGCTCTCCGGCCTCGCTTCGTGGGCCCTCCGCCCCTCCTCCATGAGCTTTTCAAAGGGCTTCCCGCCGCCGCCCGCGTGGTCGAAGACGAAGACGTGCTTCAGCTTCGGGCACTTCGACTGGGCCTTCAGGAGCTTGGCGGCCTGCTCGGGAGTCGAGGCGAAGGCCACCGTGGCGCCGCAGTCGCGCACGATGTACTCGGCCTGCTCGGCGACCATCGTCGGGAAGATCGGGACGAGGACGGCGCCGTAGCACTGGCAGGCGAAGTCGATCGTCGGCCACTCCGGCCGGTTCTCGGAAAGGAGGACGACCGCTCCCCCGTTCTCGATGCCGAGGGTGCCGAGCGCTCCCGCGACGGCGCGGACGTCGGCGGCGAACGCGGCGGACGAGGTGGGGGTCCAGCGGCCGTCCTTCTTGTGCAGGAGAAGGTCGGGCTTGCCGAGCGTCTCGAGATTGCGGAAAACGTCGACAAGAGTGCGCGGCGTCGTCATTTCACCCTCCCCGTCCCGGTCATGAACGCGACGCAGCATTATAGATGCGTCGCAGCGAGAGGACCGCCGGTGAGACACTCCGCGCGTGAGACCCGTCGCGCTCGTCACCGGGGCTTCCCGCCGCCTCGGACGCGCCTTCGCCGAGGGGGCGGCCCGGTCCGGCCACGACGTCGCCGTTCACTACCGAAGCGACCCGGCCGCCGCGCGGGACGCCGTGGCCGCCCTGGTGGCCCTCGGGGCCCGCACCGAAGCCTTCCCGTCCGACCTGAGGGCGCCCGGCGCGCCGGGGAGGCTCGTCGAGGCGGTCCTTCGCCGCTTCGGGCGCCTCGACCTTCTCGTCCACTCGGCGTCCCCGTGGCTCGAAAAGCCCGTGGAGGAGGTCACCGAGGCCGACTGGGACGACGTCTTCTCGGTCGGCCCCCGGGCCGGCTTCTTCCTCGCGCGGGCAGCGGGCCCCGCGCTCTGCGCGCGCGAGGGCGCGATCCTCCTCGTCTCCGACGTCGCCGCCACGAAGGCCTGGCCGCGGCACGTCCCGCACGCGGTCTCGAAGGCGGCCGTCGAGGCCCTCGTCAGGAACCTCGCCGTCGCCCTCGCGCCCGGCGTGCGCGTGAACGGGATCGCCCCCGGCATCGTCCTCCCGCCCGACGACCTCCCCGCCTCCGAGGTGGAAAGGCTCGTCTCCCGGACGCCGCTCCGGCGCGCCGTCCCGGTCGAGGACCTCGTTTCGGCCGCCCTCCTCCTCTCCGCGAACCGGTCCGTCACGGGCCAGGTCCTCGCCGTCGACGCGGGCCGGGCCGTGGTGTGAGCGGTCTAAACTCGCCTCGCATGTCGAATCGGCGCCTCTTCCTCGCCCTCCTCGTTTCGCCCCTGCTCGCGACACTCCCCTCGTGCGGCCAGGCCGGGAGGCCGAAGGCTCCCGCCGGGTTCCGCGTCGCTCTCCTGACTCCCGGGCCGGTATCCGACGCGGGCTGGAACGCCGGGGCGTACGAGGGGCTGAAGGCGATCGAGAAGGAGCTGGGCGCAAAGGTTTCCCACGTCCAGGCGAGGACCCCCTCCGAATTCGAGGAGCAGTTCCGGGCCTACGCCTCGGACGGCTATTCCCTCTGCTTCGGGCACGGGTTCGAGTTCCAGGACGCGGCGGCCCGCGTCGCGAAGGACTTCCCCGAAACGGTCTTCGTGACGACGTCCGGCTCGCGGACGTCGCGGAACCAGGCCCCGCTCGTCTTCGAGCTGGAGCAGGCGACCTACCTCTGCGGGCTCGTGGCGGGCCGGATGTCGAAGACCGCGAAGGCCGGAATGGTCGGTGGCGTCGAGCTGCCTTCCATCAAGTCGACGTTCCTCGCCTTCGAGGCGGGCCTGAAGGCGGGCAACCCGGGCGCGGCGGCGACCTCGGTCTTCACGGGCTCGTTCGAGGACGTGGCCGGGGCGCGGGCCGCGTCTCTCGCCCTCATCGACCAGGGAAGCGACTTCCTCTTCCACAACGCCAACGCCGCGGCCCTCGGAGTCTTCAACGCCGCGACCGAGCGCGGCGTCTACGCCTTCGGCTCGAACCGCGACCAGAACGCCCTGGCGCCGAGCGTTCTCGCCTCCGCGGTCATCGACCTGCCGCGGGCCTTCGTCGAGGCGGCGCGGACGGTCAGGGAGGGGCGCTTCGACGGACAGCCGATCCGCTACGGGCTGAAGAGCGGGGTCATCTCCTTCGTCTGGAACCCCGCCCTCCTCGGGCGGGTCCCGGCCCCCGTCGTCGACGAGGTGGAACGGACGAGGGAGCGGATCGTCTCCGGCGCCCTCGTCGTCCCCCGGGGGAACTTCTGAGCCAGGGGCTCCCGGCCCCGCCGGCCTCCCGGTGACATCGGGCCCCTTCGCGCTCGAGCTCTCGAGCGTCACGAAGTCGTTCGGCGCGGTCCGCGCCCTCAGCGGCGCGCGGCTCGGCGTGAAGGCGGGCGAGATCCACGCTCTCCTCGGGGAGAACGGTGCGGGAAAGTCGACTCTCGTTTCGATTGCCGCGGGGCTCCTCCGCCCCGACGGCGGCCAGGTCCGGCGCAGCGGAACGCCCGTCTCGTTCCCAGACCCGCGGGCCGCCCGCCACGCAGGGGTCGCCCTCGTTCCCCAGCACGATCTCCTCGTGGACGCCGCGACGGTCGCCGACAACCTCGCGCTCCTGGACCCTCTGGCCCCCACCTTCGAATCCGCCCGGGCCCGCCGCGCCCGGGTCGACCGGCTCGCGAGGCCCTCCGACCTCGACCTGGGAAGCCCGGACGCGCGCGTCGAGGACCTCCCCGTCGGCACCCGTCAGAGGATCGGAATCGCCGGGGCGCTCCAGACCGATCCCGACGTCCTCATCCTCGACGAGCCGACCGCGGTCCTCTCCCCCGACGAGACGGCCGCGCTCTTCCGGGCGCTGCGTCGGCGGGTCGAAGGCGGGCGCGCCGTCGTCCTCATCACGCACCGTCTCGCGGAGGTCTTCGAGGGAGCCGACCGGCTCACGCTCCTGTCGCGAGGCCGGACGCTCCTCGAAGCGTCCGTCTCCGCGACGACGCCAGGAGCCGTCGCCGCCCTTCTCCTCGGAGGGGCGGAGATAACCGCCCGCCCGGCGCCGCTCTCGCGCTCGGAGCACCACGCCGGAGCGCCCTCCGCCCTCTCCCTCGGAGAGTTCCGCCCTTCGGGCTCTCCGGCCCCCCCGGTTTCCCTCTCCCTCGAGCCGGAAGAGGCCCTCACGCTCCTCGCGATCGACGGCAACGGCGCCGACCTCCTCGGGTCCGCCGTCGCCGGCGTCAGGCCCGCCCGGGGACGCGTCGCCGTCGCGGGGAAGTCAATCGCGCCGGGAGACCCGCTCGCGTTCCGGGCGGCGGGAGGGGCCTTCATCCCGGCCGACCGCCGCGCGGAGGGCCTCGTCCCGGGGCTCTCCCTCGCCGAGAACCTCTTCCTGAGACGCCCCCCGGGACGATTCACGATCGACCGGGACGCCCTCGCCGCCTCCGCCGCCGACCGCCTCCGCCGGTTCGGCGTCCGCGCGTCGGGGCCCGGCGCCCGTGCCCGCGAGCTCTCCGGCGGGAACCAGCAGAAGCTCCTCCTCGCCAGGGAGCTGGAGCCCCCGCCCGCGCTCCTCGTCGCGATCCACCCCACGCGCGGCCTCGACCTCGCCTCCTCGGAGGACGTGCGGGCGCGCCTCCTCGACGCCGCCAGAGCCGGCGCCGGGGTCCTCGTCGTCACGGCGGACCCGGAAGAGGCGCAGGAGCTCGGCGCGCCGATCCGCGTCGTCTACAGGGGAGCGCTCTCGCCTCTCCTCCCTTCGGCGACGGACCTCGGGACCCTCGGCCGTCTCATGGCAGGGCTCGCCCCGTGAGGCTCCGTCTCGCGGTCGCCGTCCTCCTCGGCACGCTCGCGGCCGCGACGCTCCTCGTCCTCCTCGCGGGGGCCTCCCCCGCCGAGGCCCTCGCGGCCCTCCTGCGCGGCGCCTTCGGGTCGAGGGCGGCGACCGGCGAGACGCTCGCGCGGGCGACGGGGCTCGTCCTCTCGGCCGTCGCCGCCGTCGTCGCCTTCCGGGCAGGCGTCCTCAACATCGGGCTCGAGGGGCAGTTCCTCGCCGGCGCGGCCGCGGCCGCCGCCGTCGGGCCGCTCTTTCCGGACCTGCCGCTCGCCGCCCGCGGCGCGATCGTCCTCGCGGCCCCGCTCGCGGGGGCGCTCCAGGCCGCTCCCGCCGTCTGGCTCGCCGAGACGCGACAGGTTCCCCCCGTCCTCTCCACGATCCTCCTGAACCTCGTCGCCACGGCGGGCGTAACGTGGCTCGTCCGAGGGCCCCTGCGCGATCCGTCGGGCGACTACCCGCAGAGCCGCGCGCTCACGGACGGCGCCCTGCTCTCGCCGATCCTCCCGGGCTCCCGCGCCACCAGCGCCGTCCTCGTCGCGCTGTTGCTGGCGGTCGCCGCCGCGTTCATCCTCTCGCGCACCCACGCTGGCCTCGCACTCCGGGCCGTCGGGGAGGCCCCCCGCGCCGCCCGCGCCGCCGGCCTTCCCGACGTGCGCCTCAGGTCCGGGGCCTTCCTCGTCTCCGGGGCCCTCGCGGGGCTCGCCGGCGGCCTCGAGGTCCTCGCGCTCACGGGCCGGCTCTACGACCCCTTCACGGCGGGCGTCGGCTACACCGGGATCGCCGCCGCGCTCCTCGGGGGGATGACCCCGCTCGGGGGCGCCGCCTCCGGGTTCCTCTTCGCCGCGCTCGGCGCCGGCTCGAGCGCTCTCCAGAGGGACGCCGGCGTCCCCTCCGCCCTGGCCTCCGTCGTCCCGGCCCTCGCCGTCCTCGGCCTCCTCCTCGCGAAGGGCCGCCCCGGGGAGGTCCGGTGAGCGGGTTCCTCGAGGTCGCGATCCTCCTCTCCGCGCCGCTCCTGCTCGCCGCGACGGGAGAGCTCCTCCTCGAGCGGGCGGGATCGATCCAGATCGGGCTCGAGGGGACGATGCTCGTCGGAGCCTGGGTCGCGTTCGTGGCGTGCCGCTCGGGCCTCGGCCCCTGGGCGGGCCTCGGATGGGCCGCCTTCGCGGGGCTCCTCGCGGGGCTCTTTTTCGCCCTCTTCGCCGTCGTGAGGCGCGCCGACCCC
>CALMDF010000307.1 GCA_937864895.1 uncultured Holophagales bacterium
GTCGAAGCCGCACCGCAGCGAGCCCCGGCCCCCTCGGCCGGCTGAGGGCCTCGCCCTATACTTCCCCCTTTCGGAAGGGGGGCGTCCTCATGTGTCTCGGAGTTCCCGGCCAGGTCGTCCGCATCGACGAA
Source organism: uncultured Holophagales bacterium (assembly GCA_937864895.1). GTDB lineage: Bacteria > Acidobacteriota > Thermoanaerobaculia > UBA5066 > UBA5066 > UBA5066. Next base: position 132 of record CALMDF010000307.1, read on the forward strand.
AGCCCCGTCGGCATGACGATGGGCCTCGTAAGCTTCGGCGGCGTGACGAAGGAGATCTGTCTCGCCTACGTCCCCGAAGCCGTGGTCGGCGACTACGTCCTCGTCCACGTGGGGTTCGCGATCTCGAAGATCGACGAGGACCACGCGAACGAGATCTGGGACGCGCTCGAGACGATGGGCGAGCTCCAGGCCCCCGAGAGCCCGACCAAGGCGGACGCCTCTTGAAGTTCGTCGACGAGTACAGGAATGAAGAGAGCGTCCGGAAGGTCGCCGACTCTATCCGCGCGCTCGTCACCCTCCCGTGGACCCTCATGGAGATCTGCGGGGGCCAGACCCACACGCTCATCAAGTACGGGCTGGACCGGATGCTCCCCGACCTCGTCACGCTCGTCCACGGGCCGGGCTGCCCCGTCTGCGTCACGCCGCTCGAGCTCATCGACCGAGCCGTCGCCATCGCCCGCCGCCCCGACGTCACCTTCATGTCGTTCGGCGACATGCTCCGCGTCCCGGGCTCCGAGCTGGACCTGCTGTCGGTGAAGGCCCGGGGCGGCGACGTGCGGATGGTCTACTCGCCCCTCGACGCGGTGAAGCTCGCGGAGAAGGAGCCGGCGAGACAGGTCGTCTTCTTCGCGGTCGGCTTCGAGACGACGGCCCCGGCCATCGCGGGGGCCCTCCTCACGGCCGAGCGGCTCGGCCTCGCGAACTTCTCCGTCCTCGTCTCGCACGTCCTCGTCCCCCCCGCGATGGAGGCGATCCTCTCCTCCCCCGCCTGCCTCGTGAAGGGCTTCCTCGCCGCGGGGCACGTCTGCACCGTCATGGGGACGCACGAGTACGACCCGATCGCGGCGAAGTACCGGATCCCGATCGTCGTCACCGGCTTCGAGCCGCTCGACCTGATGGTCGGCATCCGGATGACGCTCGCGGCCCTCGAGGAAGGGCGGCACGGCGTCGAGATCCAGTACTCGCGCTGCGTCTCCCCTGGCGGGAACGTCCCCGCGCAGAAGCTCCTCGCCGAGGTCTTTGCACCGTGCGACCGCCCCTGGCGCGGGATCGGCGTCATCCCGAAGAGCGGCTACGCGCTGACGCCCCGCTTCGAGCGCTTCGACGCGGCGAAGCGCTTCGACGTGGAGACCGTCACGGCCGAGGAGCCGAAGGTTTGCATCGCCGGGTCGATCCTCCAGGGGCTCGCGAAGCCCCGCGACTGCGCCGCCTTCGGAAAAGAGTGCACGCCCGAAAAGCCGCTCGGCGCGCCGATGGTGTCCACCGAAGGGGCCTGCGCGGCGTACTACTCGTACGGACGGGAGTGAGCGGGATGTCGGACGATCTCGGCGAGAAGCTTCAGGCCCTCTCCTGCCCCGTTCCCGTCGCCGACTATCCCAACATCCTCCTCGGGCACGGCGGCGGCGGGCGCCTCTCGCAGATGCTCGTCGAGCGGATGTTCGCGGCGTCGTTCGACAACGCGGCGCTCTCGGAAATGCACGACGGTGCGGTCCTGGCGGTCCCGGCCGGGCGGCTCGCCTTCTCGACCGACTCGTACGTCGTCCGCCCCTACTTCTTCCCCGGCGGCGACATCGGCTCCCTCGCCGTCCACGGCACCGTGAACGACCTCGCGATGTGCGGGGCGCGGCCGCTCGCCCTCTCCTCGGCGCTCATCCTCGAGGAAGGGCTCCCGATGGAGGACCTCTGGCGGATCACCCGGTCGATGGCCGATGCCGCCAGGAACGCCGGCGTCCCGATCGTCACCGGCGACACGAAGGTCGTCGGCCGCGGCAAGGGGGACGGCATCTTCGTGAACGTCACCGGCGTCGGCCTCGTCGCCGAGGGGGTCGAGATCTCGCCGCGGCGCGCGAAGCCGGGCGACGTCATCCTCGTCTCCGGCGCGATCGCGCAGCACGGCGTCGCGATCATGGCGCTGAGGGAAGGGCTCGAGTTCGGGACGACGGTCACCACCGACTCGGCGCCGCTCAACGGAATGGTCGCGAGCCTCCTCGCGGCCCTCGGGGCGGACGTCCACGTCCTCAGGGACCCGACGCGGGGAGGCGTCGCCTCGGTCCTCAACGAGATCGCGAAGGCGGCCGGGACGGGCGTCACGATCTCCGAGGCCGCGATCCCCGTCGCCGAGGAGGTCCGCGGGGCGTGCGAGATCCTCGGCCTCGACCCGCTCTACGTCGCAAACGAGGGGAAACTCCTCGCGTTCGTGGCGCGCGAGCGCGCCGACGAGGCGCTCTCGATCCTCCGCGCGGACCGCTTCGGCGCCGAGGCGGCGATCGTCGGCGAAGTCACGGCGGAACACCCGGGGAAGGTCGTCCTGAAGAGCCGCGTCGGCGGCCGACGCATCGTCGACCTCCTGACGGGCGACCAGCTCCCGCGGATCTGCTGAGCCGGCGCGAACGGGTCAGCGGGCGCGGGCGGGAAGGAGCGCCTGCTCGCGCTCCTCGCGGCGGCGGCAGAGGCCGCCGACCATCGCGTCGACCTTCGCCGTCGGCAGGGCCTGCGGCCCGGTGCCGGATCCCGACCCGACGACGTGCGCGTCCTCGAGGCACTCGTTCACCGAGCAGCCCTGGCAGAGGTAGTACTCGGTTCCCTCGGGAAGCGGAGGCTCGGGCGCGGCCGCGAGGAGCTGGACGCCCCGGCCGGCGACGACTTCCCGCGTCAGGAGACCCGCGGCGACGAGCTCGTTCACGGCACGAGAAACGGTGGTTCGATTCCAGCCCTTCGCCGAGAACCGCTCCGCGAGATCGGCGAGCGTCACGGGCGCGCCGGCACGCTGGAGGCCCCAGAGGACGGCTATGCGGGAGGGGGTGATCGTGAGGCCGGCGAGCCTGAGGACCTCGCGAAGGCGAAGGACCTCTATCCGCGTCAGCTCGACCCCCCAGCGGGGACCCGCGATCGCTGGAGGGCGCGTCCGTCGCGTGGGCACGACGCAGGTGTAACATGGACCGTTTGCCCGCGGCAAGGGCCGCTCCACATCTTTCCCGACTACTTCGCTCCGCCGCCCCGCCGGAACGTGAAAACGCCCTCCCCCGGGGCGGGAGAAGGCGTCGCCACCGGGCGTCCCGAGACGCCCCGGGGAACCGGAGCTGCTATTTCTTCTTCTGCACCGGGTACCGCGGGGAGGCGAGGTCCGGGTAGATCGCCAGGAAGAAGTCGTAGATCTCCTGGGGTTTCGTGCTCGCGGAGCCTTGCCAGGATGCGTCCCGGAAGCGGTACTCGCCCCCCTCGGTCTTCACGCCCCACTCGAAGCACTCCGGTCTGGCCTGCGACCCCTCGAGGCAGACGAGAAACTGCTCCTTCACGGCCTTCCCTGCGATGCTCAGGTTCCTCCCCTCCTCGTCGGCGTCGAGCCAGGAGAGCGTCCGGTCCTTGAACGAGAGCCTCCCTTCGTCCCAGCGGCTCTTGAAGAGGACGACGCCGTCGCTGCGGCGGACGATCCCGTCCCAGGAACGGTCGGCCAGGGCGGCCAGGTCCGGCATGGCGGCCTGCGGAGGCGGAGGGGCCGCCACGGGCGCGGGCACGGGCGCGGGCACGGGTGCTGTCGCTGGCGTCGGCACGGGTGCGGGCATCGCCACGGGCACCGGCGCCACGGGCGCCGCGACGACGGTTGGGGCCGCGGCCGGCTTCGTCGCC
>CALMDF010000308.1 GCA_937864895.1 uncultured Holophagales bacterium
CGAGGGCGGCGGCGGCGAGCGGCCAGGCGCCGAGCGCCGCCGGGACGCCCGCCGCGAGCCACGTCGCGAGCGCGAGGAGCGCCGCCGCGACGCCGAGGACGGCGGGCCCCCGCCAGAACTCCTTTTCGCCGAGGACCGAGGCGGGGGTCTCGGCGAGGCGTCGGCCGAGCTCGAGGGAAACGAGGCTCGCGACCGCGAAGGCGGGCAGCCCCCAGAGCCAGAGCCAGGCCGCGAGCGGCGTCGCCGCCCCGGCGTACCCCTGCACGTTCGCGTAGGGCGCGACGTAGGACGCGTCGAAGGGCCGGAAGAGGACGTACGAGAGGAGGAGAGGCGCGAGTCCCCAGGCGGCGGCGAGGGCGGCCCTCCTCGCCGGCCCGGCGCCGGCCTTCGCCGAGGCCTCGCCCGCCACGGCCGCCGCGGCGACGGCCGCGAGCGCCAGGAGGGGACCGTCCCAGGGGTTCGTCGTGCGGGCCGCGCCGAGGGCGAGCGCCCCGAACGCCACGACGGCGAGGCCCGCGGCGCGGCCCTTCGGCAGGCCGCCGCGCAGCGCGAGCGCCCACGCCAGGACGAGGAGGCCGAGGGGGAGCGCGACGAGGTGAGGGTGCAGGTCCGCGAAGAGGAACGTGAAGAAGGGGAACTCGGTGATCTCGTTCCCCGAGCCGGCGACGGCGGGGACGAGGCGCGTCGCGTTCCAGTACCACTCCTCCGGCCTGACCGGGAGCGGGGCGCCGAGGAGAGCCTTCAGCGCCCCGGCGGCGGCGAGGAGCGGGTCGAAGGCCCCGCCGCCGTCGCCCGCGAGGGCCTGGAACGCGCGGAGGAGAAGCCTCACCTGGCCGAGGTTTCCGAGGAGGACGAGGAGGGACGCGGAGAGGAGGCCCGCGAGGAGGGGCCTGCCCGCCGGGCGCGCCTCGCCCCTTTCCGCCGCCGACCTCACGAGGGAGGAACCGAGGGCGAACGCCCCCGCCCCCGCGAAGGCGAAGAACGTCGGCACGGCGAGGTTGTAGGCGACGCCCGGGACGACGCCGAGGAGACGCGCGGGGAGGCCCGCGAGGACGTAGCCGAAGTAGTAGTAGTTGAGGGTGCCGCCGGCGAACCACGGGTGCTGCGGCGGGAACTCGGTCGTCCGGAGGATCGCGTTCAGGAAGGCGAGCGCCATCGGCTTCTCGCCGCCGAGCGAGGGGTGCCAGAGGTCGGGGTTCCCGGTGCGCAGGAGAAGGCCGAGGCCGAGGAGGACGTGGAAGACGAGCTCCGAGGCGGCGAGGGTCCGCCTCTCGCGGACGAGGAGCTCGAGAAGGCGGGCACGGTCCCTGAAGGCCACCGCTGCCGCGGCGAGGAGGAGCGTCGCGAGGGCGGCGAGGATCGCGCCCCGACCGAACGGCACGACGCGCAGAGAGGCGAGGAGCCACGCGAGCCACGTCGCCAGCAGGAGGCCCGTGAGACGCGCGAAGGCGAAGGCCGCGGCCGGGAGACGGCCGAGCGCCGCGACGGTGAACGGGAGGCCTGCGAGGCCGAGGAGGGCGAGGAGGGCGCCCCACGCGAGGAGGGCGAGGAAGGGCGACCGGTTGAGGGCCGCCCGCGGCGAGGGCGCGTCGGTCCGCCCTTCTCCCGCGGCGTCGCGCGCGAGCCGGTCGGGCGCGAGAAGGAGCGCGCCCGGCGCTGCGCCCGCCTGCCGGGGCGAGAGGGGAAGGACGTCGTCGAGGAGCGAGGCCGGGAGGATCGCGTCCAGCTCCGCGGTGCTTCGGTCGGCCACGCGCCGGAAGACCCAGACGGGAGCGTGGTCGTAGACGAAGAAGGCCTCTTCCGCCGCGAAGGCCCCGCCGCCCGCGACCGGCAGCTTCGGCGGGCGTCCCCACGCCATCGTCCCCGCCGCGTCGGAGACGGCGAGCGGCCCGAGGCGCAGGGGCGCCTGGAACGGGCTGGACGGCGCCGGCTCGAAGCCGAGCCGGCCGTCGAAAAGGGCGCGGTAGTAAGCCGTCGTGAAGGGGTGGTTCGTCGGGAGCCGGGGAACCACCCAGAGCGACCGGGGGCTCGAGAGGACGACGGCGTCGGCCTCGGCGAGGGCCGCGAGGATCGCCTCTCGCTTCCGGGCGTGGTCGGGCCCGCGCACGTTGAGGAGGCGGAGGTCGTAGAGCCCGCCGTCGAGGCCGTCGAGCGCGCACGGGAGGATCTCGTCCCACGACTCGCCGAGGAGGACCGAGGAGCGGAGCGCGACCGGCCCGCCCGCGGACGCCAGGACGACCTCGTACCGCCGGGCGACGTCGAGGCGGACCGGGCCGAGGAGGAGCGCGGCCGGCGATCCGAGGGGGTGCGGTCCCGCGGCCGGGAGGACGTGGGCCGCCGTGGCGAGCGCCTCGACGCCGCCGGCCTCTCGCAGGGCGACGTGCAGCTCGGCGCCCGGAGGACCGGAGACGTGGGCGAGCTCGACGCGGAGGAGGGTCCCTGACGTTCCGGCCGGGAGACCGATCGCCGCCGGCTCCCCGGTGACCGACCGCCTCGGCTCCGTGCGAAGCGGAATCCGTCGCGTTCCCTCGACACCCTCGGCGACGACGTTCACCGCGGTCGGGAGCGTCGCGTAGAGGTGGCGCGAGGCGGCGATCCGCGTGTTCGGGTTCCGCCACGCGCCGGTGAAGGCCCAGGCCCAGGCGAGGGCGGCGAGGACGGCCGCGGCGACGACGACCGGCGCGAGCCGCGACCGCCTCGCACGGAGCCCGTCCTCGAGGCGCTCGAGCGCGCGCGCGCCGAAGAGCGCGAAGAGTGGGTAGAGGGGCAGGAAGTACCGGACGGACGAGACGGGGCGGAGCGCCATGAAGAGGAAGAAGCCCGCGGAGAAGGCGAGGAGGACGAGCGAGTCCGGCCTCCCCCGGCCCGTCCGTCTCGCGGCGAAGGCGATCCCGGCGAGGGCGAGGAGGCCCCCCGGAATACCGAGGCCCCAGAGGAACGTGTTGAGGAAGGGGAAGAGGACCCTGGTTCGGCCGGTCCACTGTTCCGCGGGAGGCGAGGTCGATTCGAGAGCCGACTCCGCCCTCGCGAGCTCGACGTTGCGAAGCCAGTCCGGGTTCAGCGACACCGTGAGGACTCTCGTTTCCCCGCTCGGCGCGCGAAAGGCCATCGGGTGCGTCACGCGGAAGGTCGCGAGGAAGACGACGGCGCCGAGGAGGGCGGGGCCCGCGGCGCGCCGGAGAAGCTCACCGAGGGGCGTGCCTCGATCGCGCAGCCAGAGGGCGAGAGGAAGGAGGAGGACGATCGGGGCGAGGTTGAGGCGGGAGGCGACGGCCATCGCCGAGAGGAGCCCGAAGAGGGCGGACGCGCCGGCCGCCCACCGCTCTCCGGGGCGCGGCGCGGCGAGACGGACCACCGGGAGGAGAGCCGCCGTCGCGAAGAGCGTCGCGAAGCCGTCGACCGTCAGGAAGCGCGCCTGCTGGAGCGGGAGCGGCGCGAGCGCGGCGAGCGCCGTGGCGAGAAGGGCCGTCCCCGGTCCGTACAGGCGGCGGGCGAGGAGAAAGAGGAGGACGAGCGTGAGGACGCTCGCCAGGGCCGAGAGCCGCCTCCCGAGGAGGCGCAGCTCGGGGAACGCCGTGAAGTCCCGGCCGCCTTCTCCCGGGTTCCCGCTCAGGAGCTCGGCCGTCCCGCGGACGAGGATCTGCGGCCACTGCCCCCACCGCATCGCGTCGTCCGGCGCCGTCCCGGGGAGGCGACGGCCTTCGACGTCGTACCGCCCGTACGGGCTCATCGGCGACTGGCGCGTGTCGAACCACTCGGCCG
>CALMDF010000309.1 GCA_937864895.1 uncultured Holophagales bacterium
CTCATGTTCGACCTCGGGCGCCCGTGGAACATCTGGCACCCGCTCGTCATGTGGAACCCGCACTCGGTCATGTTCGAGGTCGGCTGGTGCGTCACGCTCTACACGACGGTCCTCGCGCTCGAGTTCAGCCCGATCGTCTTCGAGCGCTTCAAGATGACGAAGACGCTCCACGTCCTCCACGTCATCATGCCGATCCTCGTCGTCCTCGGCGTCCTCCTCTCGACGCTCCACCAGTCCTCGCTCGGGTCCTTCTACCTCATCGTCCCGACGAAGCTCCACGCCCTCTGGTACTCGCCGCTCATCCCGCTCTACTTCTTCCTCACGGCGCTCACCCTCGGATGCGCGATGACGATCGTCGAGTCGTTCCTCTCCCACCGCGCCTTCGGCAAGCAGCTCGAGATGGAGCTCCTCGTCCCGCTGGGGCGCGTGGCGCTCCTGATCCTCGCTCTCACGACGGTCATCCGCTTCGCGGACTTCCGGCACCGCGGCATCCTCGGGCTCCCCTTCCAGCCGACCTACGAGTCGCGGCTCTGGCTCGCCGAGATGCTCATCGGCGTCCTGGCGCCCGGCATCCTCCTCGCCCTCCCGAAGGTCCGCAAGCACACGACGGGCCTCTTCCTGGCGGCGCTCCTCATCGTCCTGGGCGTCATCATGAACCGCATGAACGTCTCCATCACCGGCATGGAGCGCTCCTCGGGCCAGATCTACGTGCCGGCCTTCACCGAGGTCGCCATCACGCTCTCCGTCGTCGGCGTCGGGTTCCTCGTCTTCGCCCTCGCCGTGAAGTTCCTCCCGGTCTTCCCGGAGCACGAGATGAAGGAAGCCCGCCCGCTCGTCGCCCCGGAGGGCGGGAACCTCGTCGGGCAGCCGATCCGGTCGCTCCCGATCCCGGCCCTCGTCGTCGTCGCCCTCGCCTTCTTCGGGGCCGTCGCCCTCGGGGCCGACGGCGTCCGCCGGCGCGAGGTCGATCCCGGCCCGCCCGCCCCCGCGGCCGCGAAGCCGGAGATGGCGGCGGCGCTCGCCAGCTTCCAGCCGATGGACGTCGTCTTCCCGCAGGCGGCCGACAGCCCCGGCCCGGTGACGTTCCGCCACGCCTCACACGTCGACGGGTCCGCCCCCGACTGCCTCTCCTGCCACGAGGACACCTACTCGTTCCTGGGACGCGAGGAGGCCCCCCCCGCCGGCCAGATGCACGACGCGAAGCACTGCGGGGCCTGCCACGACGGGACCTCGGCATTCGCGATCGACGCCGACTGCTCGCCCTGCCACAAGGCCGAGTAGCGGACGAGGAACGGAAAGGGCGGCAATGCAGCGTCTCAGGGCCAACTCCCTCGCGGTGCGGCTGACGGGGACCCTCGTTGCCGCCCTCGCCGCCCTTCTCCTCCTCGCCTGGTCGGTCTCCCTCACCCTCCAGAAGCACTTCGCCGAGTCGACCGCGCGGTACAGCGCCCTCGCCCTGTCGGAGACGCTCACGGGCGGGCTCCACGGCATGATGCTCGCCAACGACCGGGCCGGCCTGGACAGCTCGGTCAAGGCCATCACCGAGCGCTCCCCGAACATCCGGGTCCGGCTCTTCAACAAGGAGGGCTCGATCGTCTATTCCTCGATCCCGGCGGAGGCGGGCCAGCGCGTCGACACGACGTCCGAGGCCTGTTTCAAGTGCCACGCCGAGGGACAGCCGATCGAGAAGCTCCCGCCTGGGGACCGGACCCGGACCTTCACGCTCGACGGCATTCCCGCCCTCGGCGTCATCCGCCCCATCGAGAACGAGCCATCCTGCTCGACGGCCGCCTGCCACGCGCACCCGAAGGAGAAGCGGCTCCTCGGCGTCGTCGATGTCTCGATCCAGCTCGTCGAGCAGGACGAGGTCCGGCGCCAGACGATGGCCCTCATGGCGGCCACGGGCTTCGCGACGCTCCTCCTCGTCGCGGCCGTCGTCATCCTCGTCGTGAGGCGGAACGTCCACCGGCCGGTCCGCCGCCTCGCCGAGACCCTCGGGGCCCTCGGGGGCGGCGACTACTCGGCCCGCTACGACGACGAGCCCATCGCCGAGTTCTCCTTCCTCGGCCACCACGTCAACCGGATGGCGAACGACCTCCAGAAGGCGAACGCCGAGCTCGTCGACTGGGCCCAGACGCTCGAGCGCCGGGTCGAGGAGAAGACCGGCGAGCTCAAGTCCGCGCAGGCCCAGATGATCCGCGTCGAGAGGATGGCCTCGCTCGGCAAGCTGGCCGCGGTCGTCGCCCACGAGATCAACAACCCGCTCGCGAGCGTCGTCACCTACTCGAAGCTCCTCCTGCGCCGGTTCGCCCACAAGGGCGGTCCGAAGGCGGGCGACGACAGCGAGAAGATCCTCGAGGCGATCGCCTCGGAGTCGGCCCGCTGCGGCGAGATCGTCTCGAACCTCCTCCTCTTCGCGCGCCGCACCGGCTCGCGGATGGAGCCCGTCAACGTCAACAAGCTCGTGGACCGGTCGCTCTTCCTCCTCAAGCACAAGATGGACCTCGCCCAGGTCCGCGCCGAGGAGATCCTCGACCCCGCCCTGCCCGACGTCCACTGCGACCCGTCGCAGGTCGAGCAGGCGATCCTCGCCCTCGCCATCAACGGCATCGAGGCGATGCCGGACGGCGGGACCCTCACGATCCGCACGAGCCCGCTCGGGGAGCGCGGCGCGAAGATCGAGATCTCCGACACGGGCGTCGGCATGGACGACGAGGTCAAGCGGCAGATCTTCGAGCCGTTCTTCACGACGAAGGGGGACGGAGAGGGCAAGGGCCTCGGCCTCGGCCTCGCCGTCGTCTACGGAATCGTCCAGCGGCACGGCGGCGCGATCGACGTCGAGAGCGCCCCGGGGTCCGGGACCAAATTCGTCCTCACCCTGCCGGGAGGCATCGCCCCGGGAGAGGAGTTCTGATGTCCGCGCCCGTCAAGATCATGATCGTCGACGACGAGCCCCACCTGAGGAGCTCGCTGACCTTCTGGTTCCGCGAGGAGGGGTACGACGTCCTCTCTGCCGGCGGCGGCCGCGAGGCGCTGGCCACGCTCGTCCGCGAGGCGCCCCAGATCCTCCTCGTCGACATCAAGATGCCCGGGATGGACGGCCTCGAGGTCCTCCGGAAGGTCCGCGAGACCTCTCCCGAGACCACCGTCATCATCATGACCGCCTACGCCTCCGTCGAGACCGCCATCCAGGCGCTCAAGGACGGCGCGTACGACTACATCGTCAAGCCCTTCGACCCCGAGGCCATCTCGCGCCTCGTCAGGAAGGCGGCCGAGAGGTACACCCTCCTCTCGGAGAACCGGGAGCTGAAGGCGCGAATCGAGGCGGCCGAGCCTCACCTCGTGACCGCCGGCGGCGGCCCGATGGCCCACGTCCTCGAGCTCGTCGAGCAGGTCGCCCCGACCGACACGAGCGTCCTCGTCACCGGCGAGAGCGGCACGGGCAAGGAGCTCGTCGCGCGCCTCATTCACTCGAAGAGCCCTCGGCGGTTCGGGCCGATGAGCGTCGTGAACTGCGGCGCCCTCTCCGAGGGGGTCCTCGAGAGCGAGCTCTTCGGCCACGAGAAGGGGTCCTTCACCGGCGCCGTCGGAAGGCGCCGCGGCAAGGTCGAGCTCGCGAACGAGGGGACCCTCTTCCTCGACGAGATCGGCGACGTGCCGCCGAAGGCCCAGGTCGACCTCCTCCGGGTCCTCCAGGAGAAGCAGGTGACCCGCGTCGGGGGCAACCAGCCGATCCCCGTCGACTTCCGCCTCGTCACGGCGACCCACCGGGACCTCGAGGACGAGGTCGCCTCGGGGCGGTTCCGGCAGGACTTCTTCTTCCGGATCCACGTCTTCGCGATCGAGCTGCCGCCCCTGCGCGACAGGCAGGCCGACATCCCCGTCCTCGCGCAGCACTTCCTCGGCCGGTTCGCGACCGCGATGAACAGGAAGATCGGCGGCTTCTCCCCCGCGGCCCTCGCGGCGATGACCGAGTACCCCTGGCCCGGAAACGTCCGCGAGCTGCAGAACGCCATCGAGCGGGCCGTCGTCCTCTGCAAGGGAGACACGATCGAGGCCTCGCACTTCCCGTTCAGCGGCCCGGCCCCGGCGGCGGCCTCGATGACGCTCGCCTCGGCCGAGGAAGCGCACATCCGTAAGATCCTCTCCA
>CALMDF010000310.1 GCA_937864895.1 uncultured Holophagales bacterium
CCGGAGATGTCGCGCGCCACCGTGGAGGAGTAGGCGAGGCTCCCGTCGGGACGGAGGTGGGGCACGACCACCTGGAACACGGGGATCTCCCGCCCGTCCGCGGACTTCAGGACCGATTCCCCCTGCCAGACCTCCCCCCGGCGCGACGCCGGGGCGACCTCCCGGAGGAGAAACTCGAAGGTCCGCGGCGGGTGGAGGTCGGCCACCCGCACGCCGTCGATCGAGTCGAGGCCGACGAGCCGCCGCCCCGCGGGGTTGAGGTAGAGGAGCCGACGCTCCTCGTCCGCCATCCCGACGAACTCGGGGGTCGCCTCGAGGATCTCGAGCTGCCGGTCGCGGACCGCCTCGGCCTCTTTCCGGGCGCTGATGTCACGCACGAACGCGAAGAAGCGTCCGCCCACGACGTTCTCCCAGTTGACGGTCGCGTCGATGTCGACGACACCGCCGTCCTTCCGCCGGTGGCGGCTCTCGAACGAGACCGAGCCCTCCTCTCGCAGCCGCCGGCTCAGCTCCTCGAAGCGCTCCGGCGAGAGCCCGGCCTCGACGTCCCGGAGGTTCATCCGGAGGAGCTCGTCCCGGCTGTAGCCAACGAGCCGGCAGTAGGCCTCGTTGACGTCCTCAAACCACGCCCCGGGCCGGAAGAGAGCGAACCCGTCGTGCGTCGCGGAGAGGATGACGCGGAGCTCCTCCCCGCGTTCGGCCACGCGCTGCTCCAGGGTCGCGTTCAGCGCCGCGAGCTCGGCGATCGCGTTCTCCCGCCGGGTGACGTCGGCGACCCGGATCGAAACGGCCGCGACGTCCCCGCCGGGGCCCCGCACGGGCGAGTAGACCGTCTCGAAGTGACGGCCGCCGGCCTCGGTCTTGTGCGTGTGAGCCTCCCCCGAGAAGGCGCGGTCGAGGCTCTCCCTCACGCCGGCGACGTTGTGGGGCGAGATGAACGAGAAGAGGTCGTCCCCGAGGGCCACTTCCTGGGTCCGCGCGGCAAAGATGACGTGACGCCCGGCGGCGTTGAACGCCAGGATCCGGCCCTGCCGGTCGACGAGCCCGACGGGCTCGGGAATCGACTCGAGGATCGCGTGGGTGTCGAGGAGCGCGGCCGTCCCGGAGATCTCTCCGGCCCGAAGGTCCCGTCCGGGGCGCCCGTCCCTGTCGCTCACGGGGGAAGTGTAGGTCCCCCGGCGCTTCTCTTGCGCCCCTCTGCGCACCCGCCCGGGTGTAAATTAGTCTCACCATGCTGACCGTCTATCTCGCGGCGCTGGCCTTCGGCCTCGTCCTCATCGGCGCGTCCGTCTTCCAGGGCGACGGCGGCGGACAAGACTCCGGCGACGGCGACGCCCCCGGCGAAGGGCACGGGGACGCCGACCACGGCGCCTTCCTGACGAACCTCCTCTCCCTCCGCTTCTGGACCTACGCCCTCGGCGCCTTCGGGATGTCCGGCACGGCCCTGTCGCTCCTCGGCGTCGGGTCGGCCGTCCACGTGCCCGTCTCCCTCGTCCTGGGCTTCCTCGTCGGAGCGGGCGTCGCCGCCCTCTTCCGCCAGCTCGGAAGCGGCACGGCGACGGGGCCGGCCTCGACGGAGGCCTTCCTCGGCTCCGAGGCCGAGGTCGTCCTCCCCCTCCTTCCCGACGGCCTCGGAAAGATCCGGCTCCACATCGGCGAGCAGGACCTCGAGCTCCCCGCCCGAACGGGGGGACCGCCGATCGAGATCCGCGAACGTGTCGTCGTCGTCCGCTTCCGGGACGGGGTCGCCGAGGTCGAGCCCGCGCCCTGGAAGGACTAGTCCCGGGACCAACTCTCGCTGGAGGTGCTCGTGCTGGACTCTATTGCCGGAATCGGAGCGGGTGTCGTTGCCGGAGCGGTGGCGCTCGGCATCCTCTCGATCCTCGCCCGTTCCATCCTCGTCATCTGCCCGCCGAACCAGGTCGTCATCTTCTCCGGGCGGAAGAGGCGGCTCGCCGACGGAAGCCAGGTGGGCTACCGCGTCGTCCTCGGCGGCCGGTCCGTCCGCATCCCGATCCTCGAGCGGGTGGACCGGATGAGCCTCCTCTCGATCCCGATCGACCTCAAGGTCGCGAACGCCTACTCCAAGGGCGGCATCCCGCTGCGCCTTCACGCGATCGCGAACGTGAAGATCTCCTCCGACCCGCGCGTCGTCGGGAACGCCATCGAGCGTTTCCTGGGGCGCGACCCGGCCGAGATCGCCCGCGTCGCCAAGGAGAGCCTCGAGGGGCACCTGCGCGGCGTCCTCGCGAACATGACCCCCGAGGAGGTCAACGAGGACCGTCTCAAGTTCGCGACCGGCCTCGTCGACGAGGCCGAGGGCGACTTCCGCAAGCTCGGCCTTACGCTCGACACGCTGAAGATCCAGAACATCTCCGACGAGGCGAACTACCTGGCTTCCATCGGCCGCGCGCGTATCGCCATGGTCCTCCGCGACGCGGAGATGGCCGAGTCGCTCGCCCGCTCCGAGGCCTCGCAGGGGGAGGCCTCCTCGCGGCGGGCCGGCGAGGTCGCCAACCAGCAGGCGGGGACCGTCATCGCGCAGAAGGAGAACGAGCTGAAGACGCTCAAGGCGCAGCTCGAGGCGAAGGCGAAGGCCGCCGAGGAGACGGCCATCCAGTCGGCCCTCCAGGCCCGCGCCGAGGCAGAGCAGAAGCTCCAGGCCGTCCGCAAGAAGCTGGAGGAGACGCGCCTGCAGGCCGAGGCGGTCCTCCCCGCGCAGGCCGCGCAGCAGGCGGCGGCGTTCGCGGCCCGCGGCGAGGCGGCCACGATCGAGGAGAACGGGAAGGCCCTCGCCGAGGTCCTGAAGCTCCTGACGGCGGCGTGGGTCAGCGCCGGCCCCGAGGCGAAGGACATCTTCCTCATCCACAACCTCGAGCAGATCCTCCGGACGGTCGTCGAGCGCGTGAAGGCGATGGAGGTCGGCGAGACGAACCTCCTCGACAACGGAGACGGCTCGGCCCTCTCGACGTACGTCGCCTCCTACCCGGCCGCGGTGCGCAGCGTCCTGGCCGAGGTGAGCCGGACGACGGGGGTGGACGTCGTCGCGCTCCTCGCCCCGGTGCGCGCGGAGGTGGCCCGGTGATCGGCGACCTCGGCTCCGTCGTCGGCGTCGCGATCGGCGTCGTCCTCTTCTTCGGCGCGGCGGCCCTCGTCGTCGTCAAGCGCCTGTTCCACATCTGCAGCCCGAACGAGGTCCTCGTCTTCTCCGGCGGGAAGTCGACGGTCGAGGGCCGCGCCGTCGGCTACCGGATCGTCAAGGGCGGGAGCTCCCTGCGCACGCCGCTCCTCGAGCGGGTCGACCGGATGGACATCACGAACATGACCGTCGACGTCGCCGTGAGCAACGCCTACTCCAAGGGGGGCATCCCGCTCACCGTCCAGGGCGTCGCGAACCTCAAGGTCGCCGGCCACCAGCCGCTCCTCAACAACGCCCTCGAGCGGCTCCTCGGCAAGGGACGGCCGCAGATCATCCAGGTCGCCAAGGACACCCTCGAAGGGAACCTCCGGGGCGTCCTCTCGCAGCTCACCCCCGAGGAGGTCAACCAGGACAAGCTCCGCTTCGCCGAGAAGCTCCTCGAGGAGGCCGAGCACGACCTCTCCCGCCTCGGGCTGATGCTCGACGTCCTTAAGATCCAGAACGTCTCCGACGACGTCGGCTACCTCAACTCCCTCGGCCGCAAGCAGTCCGCCGCGCTCGACAAGAGCGCCCGGGTCGCCGAGGCGCAGGCCCACGCCGAGGCCACGATGCGGGAGGCCGAGAACGGGCTCGCCGCCCGCCTCGCGCTCATCGAGGCCGACGGCGCCATCGCCCGCGCCGAGGCCGACAAGCGGATCATGCAGTGCGAGACCGGCCGCGAGGCGATGGTCGCCGAGGAAGTCGGGCGGGTCACCGCCGCCATCGCGAAGGCCGAGGCCCAGCTGAAGGTGCAGCAGGCCCGGATCGAGCAGGTCCGCCTCCAGCTCGAGGCCGACGTCGTCGCCCCGGCCCGCGCCGACATGGAGAAGAGGCAGGCCGAGGCGCGGGGCAAGGCCTCGAAGATCGTCGAGGACGGCAAGGCGACCGCGGCCGTCCTGACGCAGATGATCGAAGCCTGGAAGGCCGCCGGCCCGAACGCCCGCGACATCTTCCTCATGCAGAAGCTCCAGA
>CALMDF010000311.1 GCA_937864895.1 uncultured Holophagales bacterium
CGACGCCTCGAGGAGGACGCGGCGGGAGAGGGCCTCGCCTCTCCACCACGCTTCCGGAACCGCCGCCCTGAGGAGCACCGCCTCCGGCGTCCCCTCCTCCCTCGTCACGACGTTCAGGCAGTCGTGCATCCCGTAGACGCGGTAGACGTACGCGCGGCCGGGCGGGCCCCACATCGGGGAGACCCGGGGCGTGCGCCGGCCGTTCCACGTGTGGGCCGCCCGGTCCGCGACGCCGAGGTACGCCTCGGTCTCGACGATGACGAACGTCCGCGGCCCTCGCCCCGGAAGTCTCCTCGCGATCCGGCACCCGAGCAGCGCGCGCGCCGCTTCCCGGGTGGAAAGGCTCCAGAAGGCCTCCGGCACCCGCTCTCCTTGTGGGGCTCGCTTCACGCCGCTATTCTCGTGGACGAGCATGACAGAACACCTGCATCTTCCCGCGTCCGGCTGCCCGGTCCTCGTCACGGGGGGCGCCGGCTTCATCGGGTCCCACCTCGCCGACGCCCTCCTCGCCCGGGGCCACCGCGTCGTCGTCCTCGACGACCTCTCCACGGGGGACCTTCGGCGGGTTCCGAGGGGCGCCCGTTTCGTGAAGGGCGACATCAGGGACGCCGGCCTCGACGCGCTCCTCCTCGAAGAGAAGGTCGACACCGTTTTCCATCTCGCTGCCCAGGTCGACGTCAGGAGGTCCGTCGAGGAGCCCGTCTTCGACGCCGAGGTGAACGTCCTCGGGACGATTCGCGTCGCCCAGGCCGCCGGGAAGGCGGGCGTCGCCCAGGTCGTCTTTTCCTCGAGCGGCGGGGCAATCTACGGCGACCCCGTCGGCGAGAGGGCCGACGAGGACCACCCCCTGAACCCCTGCTCCGCCTACGGCGTCGCCAAGCTCGCCGGCGAGAAGTACCTCGCCGCGATCGCCCCGGAAGCGGGCTATCTCCTGACCGTCCTCAGGTACGCGAACGTCTACGGCCCCCGGCAGGACGGGCGCGGGGAGGCCGGCGTCGTCGGCATCTGGATGAACAGGCTCCTCTCCGGGCAGGATGCGGTCGTCAACGGCGACGGCGGACAGACACGCGACTTCGTCCACGTGGCCGACGTCGTCGCCGCCAACCAGTCGGCGTTCCTGAACCGGGTTCCCGGGGTCTACAACGTCGGGACGGGCATCGAGACGAGCGTGCGGGAGCTCTACGGCCTCGTCGCCGCTGCCTGCGGCGTCGACGCCGCGCCGCGATTCGGGCCCGGCAAGCCGGGCGAGCAGCGCCGGAGCGTCCTCGACCCGTCGCGAGCGCGGGAAGCTCTCAGTCTCGCCGAGATCGTGCCCCTCGAGGGGGGAATGCGCGCCACGGCCGAGTGGTTCCGCCTCCACCGGGCCCAGGAAGGCCTCGGCTGAGGGGGCGTCAGGAGGGGAGCGGCGGGGAGAGCGACGGGGCGGGGGCTCGGGTCGCGCCCGTGTCCCGCAACCGCCCCGGACGCCGGATCACGACGACGGTCATGTCGTCCTCGGCGGGACGGCCCGCGGAAAACTCCCGGACCGTCGCCATGATCTTCTCGGCCGTCTCCCTCGCCGACTTCTTCCTGTAGTCGAGGAGGATGCGCCGCACGCGGTCCAGGCCGAACTCGCGGCCCCTCTGGTCGTGGGCCTCGACGATGCCGTCCGTGTAGAGGAGGAGGAGGTCTCCCGGCTCCATCTTCGCGGCACGCCGCCCGTAAGGCGCGTTCGGAGAGGGGCCGAGGACCATGCCGGTCGACTCCATCTCCGAGAAGCTCCGGGTCCTGGCGTGCAGGTGGAGCGGTCCGGGGTGGCCCGCGTTCACGTAGATGATCTCGCCGTTCGCCTCGAACTCCCCGTAGAAGAGGGAGACGAACTTCGTGGCGAGACGGCTCTTGTTCAGGATCCGGTTCAGCCTCTCGATGACGCGGGCGATCTTCAGGTCGCCTCCGATCCCCATCTGAAGGCCCACGTAGACGTCGCGCACGAGGAGGGCCGCGAGGAGGCCGTGACCCGACGCGTCGGCGATCGCCGTGCCGAAGCTGTCGGGAGTGAGGGGCAGGAAGTCGTAGAAGTCGCCCCCCACCGCCTCGGCGGGCGACGTCAGCGCCCAGACCTCGTAGTCGCCCACCTCCGGGCAGGACCGCGGCAGGATCGACTGCTGGATGCGGCGCGCCTCCTCCAGGAGCCCCTCGAGCTTCTCGCTCCTGACCTTGGAGTCGAGGACCGTGCGGATGATGCCGAGGGAGATCAGGAGGTCGTCGGCCGCTACCCTGGGGTGGACGTCGAACGAGAGGAGAAACGCACCGTCGCCGAAGGAGACCGCGGCGAAGCGGCTGACGCCGAGCCGGCCCTCGAGCTCGCGGTCCACGAACGGGTCCTTGAGGTCGGCGAGGACGACGCCCTCGTCCAGTGCCCTGCGGATCGGCCCGTAGGCCATCGGGACCGTCAGCCCCTCGGGGACCCTCTTGGAGCGGCCGAAGCCGCGCTTGAGGACGTAGTCGCTCTCGTCCAGCTGGTAGAGGCGGCCCCCGATGATCCCGAGCTCGTTGCGGAAGTTCCCGACGACCGCCTCACCGACGGCGGCGACGGTGGACACGACGTCGTCGCTCTCCTCGATCGCGGAAAGGGTCTTCTCGACGTTCTTCAGAAGTGCGCGGTAGTCCATCGGCGGATCGCGGAGTATACGCTGCGCCGCGGCGCGTGCCGTGCGTCAGCCCCAGCGGGCCAGCTCGGCGAGGATGCGGTCCTGGTACGCGTGGCCGCGGCCTTCGGAGCAGCCGCCGTTGGCGAGGATGACGAACGCGTACCGCTTCCCGCTGCGGGCCTCGACGTACCCGGCGAGCGTCACGACGCCCGCGATGTTGCCGGTCTTGGCGAAGACCTTTCCCTTCGTGTCCGCGCCGAGCATCCGGTAGCGCAGGGAGCCCGCCATGTCCCCCGTGACGGCGAGCGTCGGCTCGAAGGCGGAGTAGTGCGGCCAGCGCGTGGCGAGGGCCTGGAGGAAGTCGAGATAGGCCGCGGCGCTCGACCTGTTCTCTCGCGAGCGGCCCGACCCGTCCGCGATGCGGTAGCGCGAAGCGTCGCGCCCGAGCGACCGCAGGAACTCGGAGATCTCGCTCCGGCCGGCCTCCCAGCTCCCGCTCCCCCTCCGCTCGGCGCCGAGCGTCTTCAGGACCTGCTCGGCGAAGAACGACTGGGACCTCTTGTTGCAGATCGCCAGGACGGGGAGGATCGGCGTCTCGTGGACGTGGAGCACGGGAGACGACGGCCGGGAGAGGGCCGGCTGCGTCCGGACCGCGGGAAGGCCTTCGACCGCGATGCCTTCCCCGCGCAGAACCTTCGTGAAGGCGGAGGCGAGGTAGAGCGGAGGGTCGACGACCGTGACGTCCCCTGACCAGGTCCTGCGGGAGCCGACGGCTCCGGACGCGACAACCTTCGCGCTCCCCGACCGCCGCGAGACGCCGACGTTCGCCCCACGGCCGCGATGCGTCGTCACCCGGCCGACGAGCGACATCAGGAACGGCTGGGCCGGGTAGAACCC
>CALMDF010000312.1 GCA_937864895.1 uncultured Holophagales bacterium
CGTCCATCACCATGTCGTAGTGGGCGCGGTACCTGGCCCGCACCGTCTCGACCGGAACCTCGAACGCGAGGAACTTCCGGATTCCCTTCTCCGCGAGCATTCTGACGAGGTCCGGGTCGGTCAGGGAATCGTGGGAGGTCAGGATGACGATCGGCCCCGTTCCCGTGAAGATCAGCCCCGCTCTCACGGCTCATCCTCCTTTCGACGCCCCGGAGGGGGGCTCGTGGCGCCCGACCGCCGGGAAAACCACCACGAAGGCTTCCGCCACCGGCAACGCGCCTCGACCTCGGAGGAGGTCTCCCCTTGAATATGGACGCTCGTCCACTCCGCCGCCACGGGACTCCGGGCCGGGAATGGGGAGGGGCGCCGCCCCCTCCCTGCCCGCCCGGCTCTACTTCCGTGGAGCGGGGGTTGCAGGCTTGCCCGGGCGGGCCGTCTTCTCCCGGCGCTTCCGGAGCGCGGCGAGGAGCTCTTCGAAATCCCGCGGGGGCGGCGTCGAGACCGACACCTTCCCCCCGTCGGGCTTCTCCCAGCCGAGGTGCCCGGCGTGGAGAGCCTGACGCTTGAAGGGAATCGGGAAGGGCGGCTTCTTCTCGTCGCGGTAGACCTGGTCGCCGACGAGCGGGTGCCCGGCGTGGGAGAAATGGATCCGGATCTGGTGGGTCCGCCCCGTCTTCAGCCGCGCCTCGACGAGGGTCGCGATGCCGAATCGCTCGACGACCTTCCAGTCGGTGATCGCGCGGATCCCCGTCTCGCCCTCGCGAACGACCCGCTTCCGCCGCTCGCCCTCCTCGAAGATCGACTGGTCGAAGGTCCCCTTTTCGGCCTGGAGGTTCCCCTCGACGACGGCGACGTAGCGCCGGTCGACGGAGTGAGCGCGGAGCTGCGCCTGGAGGCTGACCATCCCCTTCCGGCTCCGGGCGAAGACGAGGATGCCGGAGGTTTCCTTGTCGAGCCGGTGGACGACGGAGATGTACGGGCGTCCCTTGCCCCTCTTGGCGGCCCAGGCCGAGACGCGCGAGAGGAGAGAGTCCTTTTCCTTCGCCTCGGTCGGATGGGTCAGGAGCCCCGCCGGCTTCACGACGGCCACGGTGTCCTCGTCCTCGTAGAGGACCGTCAGGGACGTGTCGACCTTTCTCCTCACCTTCCGGTTCGGGTCGAACAGGACGGTGTCGTCCTCGTTCACGAGGGTCCCCGGGTCGTCCACGAGCGCCCCGTTCACCGTCACCTGGCCCTCGATGACCGCGCGTTTCAGGCGAGAGGCGGTCTCGCCGGGATGGAGGGTGGCGAGCCTTCGGACGATGCGGAGCTGATCCATCGCGGGCGATCGTCTCACGGGGTCCCTCGGGGGGCGCGGGCCGTCCGGCAGGGGGGCGTCGCGCCCGCCTCGCCAGGGCGTGCTCTCCGCGCGATTCTCGGCGATGATCCCCGTTTCGGGACGCCCCGCGCGTCTCGTCTCGAGGATGAAATGACCCTGACGAGAGAAGACCTCCTGACCCAGGAATCGAGGCAGGCGATCCTGACGCGGGCCGCGGCGCGGGATCCGAGGGAGAGCCGCTGGGGCTACTTCGGCGAGGACGACTCGCTCGTCGCCGCCGCCGGTACCTTCGCCTGGTTCGAGACGCGCGAGGACCTCCTCGAGGCTCTCGTCGAGGCCGAGCCCGCCGTCAACCTCGCTCCCGACGACCCGGAGTTCGAAGAGATCCGCGCCGGACTCGCCTCCGTGCGCGAGAAGGCCCTCGCGAAAAAGGGCCTCCCCGCCGCCCTGCGCGAGGAGGCGAACGAGATCCTCAGGGGCGAGGTGCAGATCGGCTGGTGGGGGACCTTCGACGACCTCCTGAAGGGAAAAGGCGCGTTCGAGTCTGAGCTGCGCACCTGGTTCCGCGAGCTCGTCGGGGACGAGGACGAGGGAGAGGACGGGCGCGACCTGGCCGCACCGATCGCGAAGCGGGAAGTGGAGGACTTCGTCGAGTTCGTCGCCGAGTACGGGGACTGAGCGCGTTTAGACTCGCCACATGCCGAACGCCGTGAACGACCTCTTCGCCCGCCGCCGCGAGCGGTTCTTCGACCGCGTGAGGGAGGGCGTGGCCGTCCTCTTCGCGACGCCCGAGCAGCACCTTAGCTGGGACGGGACCTACCGCTACCGGCCCGACCCCGACCTCTTCTACCTCACCGGGTTCGGGGAGCCCGAGACGGTCGCGGTCCTCGATGCGTCGGCGCGCTCCTTCTTCCTTTTCGTGAGGCCGAGGGACCGGGAGAAGGAAACGTGGAACGGGCGCCGCGCCGGCACGAAGGGGGCGGTGAAGGTCCACGGCGCCGACGAGGCCTGGCCGGTCGAGGAGCTCGAGAAGAGGCTCCCCGAACTGATCCGCGGGGCGGCGAGCCTCCACTACGCCTTCGGCATCGACGAGAAGCGCGACCTGCTCGTCTCCTCGATCCTCGGGCGCTTCCGGCGCGAGGCCAGGAACCCAGAGCGCGGGCCCGTCGCCGTGCACGACGTGACCGAGGTCCTCCACGAGATGCGCCTCCGCAAGGACCCGGAGGAGGTCGCGCTCATGGAGAGGGCGGCGGCGATCGCCGCGGCGGCGCACGACGACGCCCGCGCGCTGGCCCGGCCGGGTCGGATGGAGTACGAGGTCGAGGCGGCGATCGCCGCGCGCTTCCGCCGCGAAGGGGCCTCGGGGCCGTCGTACGAGACGATCGTCGCCTCGGGCCCGAACGCGACGACGCTCCACTACGTCGAGAACGACCGGCGCATCGAGGACGGGGACCTCGTCCTCGTCGACGCCGGGTGCGAGCTCGAGGGCTACGCCTCCGACATCACGCGGACCTTCCCCGCCTCCGGCCGCTTCACGCCGGAGCAGGAGGCCGTCTACCGCGTCGTCCTCGCCGCGCAGCACGCCGCCATCGCGAAGGTGCGCCCCGGCGGGCGGTTCCAGGACGTCCACGACGCGGCGGTGGAGGTCCTCGTGGACGGCCTCCTCGAGCTCGGGCTCCTCTCCGGGAAGCGGAAGAAGGTCATCGAGAAGGGGGAGTTCACCCGCTTCTACATGCACCGCACGTCGCACTGGCTCGGCATGGACGTCCACGACCGCGGCCGGTACCACGACGCGAAGGGGGAGTGGCGGCTCCTCGAGCCGGGGATGGTCCTGACGGTCGAGCCGGGCCTCTACGTCCGCCCCGACGAGAAGAAGGTCCCGGCCCCGTTCCTCGGCATCGGCGTCAGGATCGAGGACGACGTCCTCGTGACGGACGACGGCCACCGCATCCTGACGTCCGCCGCGCCGAAGTCCGTCGAGGCGATGTGCGCGCACGCCGAGAAGCGGCCGGCCCGGACGGCGAGGGCGGCCCCGAAAAGGCCGGCGAAGCCCGCCTCTTCCTGACCGCGGGCCTGCGGCTCAGTCGAGGGAGAAGCCGCGGTCGAGGCAGGCGAGGGCCTCCTCGCCGAGGCGGGCGAGGTCCTCCTTGCCGTCCGTGCCGAACCAGTGCCGCATCGTGGCGCGGATGACGCCGATCGCCGCGCCCG
>CALMDF010000313.1 GCA_937864895.1 uncultured Holophagales bacterium
TCCTACCGTTGGGGAGGTGGATCCGACGGTCCGCGAGGGTCGCGACGGCGGGGTCGTGGGTGACGAGGACGAGGGTGGTGCCGCTCTCGCTCCGGAGATGGACGAGGACGTCGAGGATCGAGGCGCCCGTCGCGCTGTCGAGGTTCCCGGTCGGCTCGTCGGCGAGGAGGAGGGGAGGGCGGGGTCCGAAGGCCCTCGCGAGAGCGACCCGCTGCTGCTCGCCGCCCGAGAGCTGGGCCGGGTAGTGGTGGCCTCGCTCGGCGAGCCCGACGACCGAGAGGAGGTGTGTCGCGCGCTCTCCCGCGTCGGCGTGCCCGGCCAGCTCGAGGGGGAGGAGGACGTTCTCGCGGGCCGTCATGTTCGAGAGGAGCTGGTACGACTGGAAGACGAAGCCGACCTTCCGGCGGCGCAGGAGCGCGAGCTCGTCCTCCGACATCGAATGGACGGGGTCTCCTTCGAGGAGCACCTCACCCTGCGTCGGGCGGTCGAGGCCCGCCATCAGGCCGAGGAGGGTCGACTTGCCGCTCCCGGACGGCCCGAGGATGGCGGTGAACTCGCCTCGGCCGATGGAGAGGTGGACCTCGGAGAGGATCCGGAGCATCCGGTTGCCCGAGGGAAGCTCTTTCGTGACGCCGCGGAGCTCGAGAAGGGGGTTCAGCACGGGGAGGAGTCTCGCATTCCCGTAACATCCGCCGCCGTGAAGCGAGCGGTTTTTCTCGTTCCGGCCCTTCTGGCCGTTCTCTTGGCGGGTTGCGGGAAGGGGCGGGAAGCGGATTCCTCAGCCTCGGGCGATCTCGTCCCGATGAATCCGGGGGCCGCCCCCGCTGACGGAAGCGCGGCAGGGGGACCGGCCCCGGCGGCCGCAGCGAGGGAGACCCCGGAGGTTCCCGCCGACGCGCCCCTCGTCGTCTTCCTCGGCGACAGCCTCACCGCCGGGCTCGGCCTCCCGGTCGACCAGGCGTTCCCGGCCGTCGTCGCGGCGAAGCTCGCGGAGAAGGGGCGGCCGATCAGGGCGGTGAACGCGGGCGTCTCGGGCGACACGACGGCCGGGGGGCTCCGGCGGGCCGACTGGGTCCTCTCGCAGCGGCCCGGCGTCCTCGTCCTGGCCCTCGGCGCCAACGACGGCCTGCGCGGGCTCCCGCTCGAGGAGACCGAGAAGAACCTCAGGGAGATCGTGGCGAAGGCCCGAGCGGCCGGTGCGCGGGTTCTCCTCTGCGGGATGCTCATTCCGACGAGCTACGGCCCGGAGTACGAGGAAGGTTTCGGCCGTGTCTTCGTGCGGATCGCGGAAAAGGAAGGCCTTCCCCTGGTCCCGTTCCTCCTCGAGGGGGTCGCCGGGGAGAAGGAGCTCAACCTCGAGGACGGGATCCACCCGAACCCGGAGGGGCAGCGCATCCTCGCCGCGAACGTCCTGCCCTACCTCGAGCCCCTGCTGCCGCCGGCCCCGCGCTGAGCGGGGCGGCCGGCCTCACTCCGTCGAGTTCGTGTAGAAGCGATTCTGGGTGCCGCGGAAAAGAGCGGTCATGTCGAGGCTCGGCGCGTGCCGCTTCGTCGCGAGGGCGACGTAGGTCGAGGCCAGGGTGTCCTTGCAGAGCCCCAGGACCGTGCTGACGAGCCCGAGCGCCTCGGCGAGCCCTTCCGGCGGGATCTCCCGCACGACGCGGCGCCAGACGGCCTCCTCGAGGATGTTGATCGCCGACTGGACTTCCTGCAGGTCGATCCCCTCCGCGAAGCGCTGGCGGGCGATCTCTCGCGAGTAGGCGAAGACGGGCTCGAGGTCCCGTTCGCGGACCGCGTCGAGGAGGAGAGAGTAGAGGCGCTGAAAACGGCGAAGGGTCTCCTCCGCGCCCGCCGCCTCGTAGCGGGCGAGCCGGCAGCGGAGGAGTCCCTCGACGGACTCGGAGAGGATCGCGGTCTCGTGGCGCAGCAGCAGGTCGACGACGGGAGAAGGCGGGGTCATGCGGTTCCTTCCCTGGGGCGGCGGGCCCCGCCGGGCATGATACGGGTTCGACGCGGGGCGGGAGCCCCGCGCCGTTGGGGAAACGGTCGAAATCCGGGCGCCGCCGGGTCTTGACGGGGCCCGGCCGGCGTCCCAGAATCTCCATGTGGTCAGACCTCATACCAGCAAGAGCCGCGCCGCCCGGCCTTCGCCTCCCGTCAGGGAGCTCTCCGGAGTGCCCGCTGCGGGGTCCCGGTCCGCAGCCGCCCTCGGCGTCGCGCCCCGCCGGCCCGGCGCGCACGCCGAACGGGAGCTCCTCTCCGCGCTCCTCTCGCGCCGATGGGCGCCGGGCGAGAGCCTGCCGCCGGAGAGGGAGCTCTCCGCGTCCCTCGGCGTGACGCGGCCGACCCTCCGGGAGACCCTCAAGAAGCTCGACCGCGACGGCTTCGTGACGGTGAGGCACGGGCTGCCGACCCGCGTGAACGACGTCTGGACCGAGGGGGGCCTCAACGTCCTCGCCGGGCTCGCGGAGCACGGCGAGATCCCGGCGGGATTCGTGAAGCACCTCCTCGAGGTGCGCGAGGTCCTCGCGCCGGCCTACGCGCGGGAGGCGGTGCGCCACGCGCCGGGGCGGGTGGCGGCCTTCCTCGCCGGCGCCGAAGGGCTCGGTGCGAGCGCCTCGGAGTGGAGCGCCTTCGACTGGGAGCTTCATCGCCTCCTCGCAATTGCCTCGGGAAACCCCGTCTACGTCCTCATCCTGAACGGCTTCCGGGAGCTCTTCGCCCGGATGGCCCGGCTCTACTTCGAGCGCCCGGCCGCACGCGAGGCCTCGCGTGCCTTCTACGAGGCGCTGCGGGCGGCCGCCGCCGCGGGGGACGCGCCGCGGGCCGAGAACGTGACGCGGGGCGTGATGACCCGCAGCGTCGCGCTCTGGAAGCCGCTCGAGAAGCGGCTCGCAGAGGAGATGGCGCCGTGAGGCGCTGGAACGGCTGGGGCGACGAGACGGTCTCGGCCGTCCTCCCTCCGCGGGCGAGCGGGACCCTCGGGTCGTGGGTGGGACCGGGGACTCCGCCGCGCGACGCGACGCCCGAAGAGGTCCTCGCCTCCGTTCCGCCCTCGCGGCTCGGCCCGGAGCCGGCCCTCTCCCTCGACCCGTGGGAGAGGCTCCTCCACGCGCGCGGGCAGAGCCTTCCCGACTGGATCGCCCTCCGTTCGGGCCGGGTGGGGACCGTTCCCGACGCGGTCGCCTACCCGGAGACGGGAGAGGACGTCGCCGGGCTCCTCGCCTGGGCGCGGCGCAAGGGGGCCCGCCTGATTCCCTACGGCGGGGGGACGAGCGTCGCCGGGCACGTGAACCCGCTGCCTTCCCAGGAGCCCGTCGTCACGGTGGACCTCTCGCGCCTCTCGTCGCTCATCGCCCTCGACGAGACGAGCCGCCTCGCGACGTTCGGAGCGGGCGTGAAAGGCCCCGACCTCGAGGCGGCGCTTCGGGCCCGGGGGTTCACCCTGGGGCACTTTCCCCAGTCGTTCGAGCTCTCGACGCTCGGCGGTTGGATCGCCACGCGGTCGAGCGGCCAGCAGTCGCTCGGGTACGGAAGGATCGAAAGGCTCTTCGCGGGAGGCCGCGTCGAGACCCCCTCCGGCCGGCTCGACCTGCCGGCGTTCCCGGCCTCGGCGGCAGGACCCGACCTGCGCGAGCTCGTCCTCGGGAGCGAAGGTCGGCTCGGCGTGATCACCGAGGGGACGGTCCGCGTGTCCCCGCTCCCGGCGCGGGAGGAGGTCCACGGCGTTTTCCTCCCCGATCTCGCGACCGCGGTCGCCGCCGTCCGCGAGCTGGCGGCGATGCGTCTGCCCCTCTCGATGCTCCGCCTCTCGACCCCCGAAGAGACCAGGACGACGCTCGTCCTCGCCGGGCACGAACGGCTCGTGAAGGCCCTCGAGAGGTACCTCTCCTTCCGCGGGGCCCGCGAGGAGAAATGCCTGCTTCTCGCCGGCTTCTCGGGAAGCGAGAACCTCGTCAGGCAGACGCGCCGGCTGGCTCTCGGGGCGCTCGCGATGCGTGGCGGCGTGGTAGCCGGGAAGGCGTTCGGCCGCGAGTGGCACCGGAACCGGTTCCGCGCGCCCTACCTCAGAAACTCCCTGTGGGAGGCGGGCTGGGCCGTGGACACGCTCGAGACCGCGGCGCCGTGGAGCCGGGTCCCGGAGCTCCTCGCGTCCGTCGAAACCTCCCTGAGGGAGGGTCTGGCCGGAGAAGGGGAGAGGGTCCACGCCTTCACGCACTTCTCGCACGTCTACCTCGACGGGTCGAGCCTCTACACGACCTACCTCTTTCGCCTCCACGCCGACCCGGAGGAGAGCCTCGCCCGCTGGAGGAAGCTCAAGACGGCGGCTTCGGCCGCGATCGTCGCCGGGGGAGGGACCATCAGCCACCAGCACGGCGTCGGGACCGACCACGCCCCGTGGCTCGCGGCCGAGAAGGGCGAGCTCGGTGTGGGCGCGCTCCGGAGCCTCTTCCTCTTCTTCGACCCCGAGGGACTCCTCAACCCCGGGAAGCTCGTGTCGTGAGCCGCCTCGAGGCCTGGTCCCGCCTTCGCCCCGAGTACGACCTCCTCGTCGTCGGGGGCGGGATCGCCGGGCTG
>CALMDF010000314.1 GCA_937864895.1 uncultured Holophagales bacterium
CGCTTCCCTCCGCCGTGGCGACGCGGTGGACGCGGTAGGGCGACCGGCCCGTCGGCGCCGCCTCCCCCGCTCTCCAGCGGACGCCGCCGCTCCCGCCGTACGCCGGCCTGGCCACGCGTCCGGCGACGAGGTGGGTCTCGACGAACGTGAAGGAGACGCCCCGCTCGGCGAGGAGGGAGGAGACGTCCCGCCGCTCGACGCGCGCGCCGCGCCCCGGGGTGACGAGGGTCCCGGCCGGCCGGGTGGCGCACTCGGGCAGCCAGAGGCCCCGGGCCGGCCGGCCGAAGTGCCGCCGGTGCGCCGCGAGGCCGACGTCGAGCTGCCGTTCGGCCGCGGCGTCGGAGGGGAGGAGCGGCAGGAACCCGTGCGTCGCGGCGGAAGCGATCGCCTCGACCTTTCCCTCGCGAGCCCACGCGGCGAAGGGAGCGACGACGTCCCCGCCGAGCGCCTCGAAGAGGGCGAGAGCCTGCCCGTAGTGGTCCCGCCACGCCCGGGCGAGCGCCTCGCCGAGGTGCCCGTCCCGCGCGAACTCGCGGGCGTCCCGCGAGGCGGCGGCGAGCCGGTGCTTCACGTAGCGACGGAAACCCCGCGCGAAGCGCGGGTCGCGCAGCTGCTCGCAGAGGACGGGGGTGAGGCCGACGGTCGCCTTCCACGGGACTCCCTCGGCGTCGAGGGCCCGGGCCGCCGCGACGAACGGGAGGTACGTCTCCGCGGCCGCCTCGAAGAGCCAGTCGGCGCCGTGCGGCCACACGCCGTGTCCGAGGACGGCGGGGATGTGGCCGTGGAGGACGAGGACGAAGGAGACGGGCGGCGTGGGCCCCTCCGCGAAAGACGATGCCGCCCGGGGGGTCTCCCCCGGGCGGTTCTTCAGACGATGGTACCGGGGTGGAGGACCCCGTTCTTCGGCACGATGACGATCCCGTCGCGGACGTACCAGCCGTCGCCGTCCTGGTCGGGCCGCGACGGGTCGCCGCGGAGAACGCAGCCCGCGCCGATCCGGGCGTTCTTGTCGACGATCGCCTTCTCGATGACGCAGCTGGCGCCGATCCCGACCGGCGGGATCCCCTTCGCGAGCGCGGCGATCCGGCTGTCCTCCTCCTCGATGTCGTCGGCCCCCATGACGATCGACTCGATGATCCGGCACCCCTTCTCGATCCGGGCGCGGAGGCCGATGACGCTCCTCACGATCTCCGCCCCGTAGATCCTCACGCCGTCGGCGAGTCGGCAGTGGTCGATGCGGGCCTCGATGAGCGACGAGGCGGGGAGGAAACGCGCGCGCGTGAAGATCGGTGCATCGGGGTGGTAGAAGTGGAAGGGCGGGTCGTCGTTGGTGAGCGCGATGTTCGCCTCGTAGAAGCTCCGGATCGTCCCGATGTCCCTCCAGTACCCCCGGAACGGGAACGCCTGGATCTTGTGCGTCTCCATGAGCCGCGGGAGGATGTCCTTCCCGAAGTCCATGTTCGCGGGGCTCGCGAGCGACTCGCGGAGCGTCTCCATCCTGAAGATGTAGACCCCCATGCTCGCGAGGTACTGCCCGGGCTGCAGGCCCCAGCGTTCGCGAAGGTCCTTGGACGGGGCGAGCGGGGCGAGCTCCTCGTCCGTCCCCGGCTTCTCGCGGAAGGCGCGGATCTGCCCGTCCGAGGCCGTCAGGAGGATCCCGAAGCCGGGACATTCCTCCTTCGGGACCGGGAGGACGCCGACGGTGATGTCGGCGCTCGTCCGGAGGTGAGCCTCGAACATCTCGCGGTAGTCCATCCGGTAGAGGTGGTCTCCCGCGAGGATGAGGACGTGGTCGTAGTCGCGGTTCCCGAGGCGGCGGACGTGCTTGCGGACGGCGTCGGCCGTCCCCTCGAACCACTCCCCCCCCTCCTCGGTCTGCTGGGCGGCGAAGACCTCCACTCCCCCCTGCGCGAAGCTGTCGAACCGGTAGGTGAGGGAGATGTGGTTGTTGAGCGAGGCCGAGTTGAACTGGGTCAGGACGGCGATGTCCCGGAAACCCGAGTTGATCGCGTTCGAGAGGGGAACGTCGATGAGCCGGTGCTTCCCTCCGAGCGGTACGGCCGGCTTGGCGCGATCGCGGGTTAGCGGGTAGAGACGTTTTCCCTGGCCCCCGCCGAGGATCACGGTGTGGACGCGGCGCTGCGGCACTTCTCGCATGGTTGATGGAATTCTAGGCGGGTTTCCGGCGAGTCCCGGCGTCTGAATTTCATGTAAAGTCGCTCCCAGCGGTGTCCCGACAGTCGAAGAACGGAGAGACGTATTCGCAAGCCCGCTTCGTCCGGCTTCCGTCCTCTTGCCCTGGGTCTCGCCCTCGGCCTCATCTTCGCCATCGCCTCCTGCGCGACCGCCCCCTCCCCGGCCCCCGGTGCGGCCGCACCCCCCGCGGCGCCGGCCGCGGCCGCGCCGGAGCTCCTCGACGACTGGCGTGACGCCGTCCTCTACTTCGTCGTCCTCGACCGCTTCGCGGACGGCGACGCTTCGACCAACGTCGACGTGGACGTCTCGAAGAAGGGTCACTTCCACGGGGGCGACGCGAAGGGGCTGACCGCCCAGCTCGACGAGATCGCCTCCCTCGGCGTGAACGCCCTCTGGATCACCCCGGTCGTGAGAAACACGACGGGCTTCGTGACCGGGGCGGGCTTCCCCGACTGGGCCTACCACGGCTACTGGGCCGACGACTTCCTCTCCCTCGACCCGCGCTTCGGGCAGGAAGACGACTTCAGGTCCCTCGTCGCCGCCTGCCACGCGCGCGGGATCCGGGTCCTCCTCGACGTCGTCTACAACCACGCGGGGTACGAGTCGAGGTACACGAAGGACCCGAAGACGAGAGGGTGGCTCCGGACGAACGAGAGGGGGGACTGCGGTCCGGACGACATCACGTCGTGCGTCGCCGGCCTCCCCGATTTCCGCACCGAGGACCCCGAGGTCGCGAAGTACCTCCTCGACGCCCAGATCGCCTGGGCGAAGAGGCTCGGCGTCGACGGCTTCCGCCTCGACACCGTCAAGCACGTCGCCCACGACTTCTGGACCGAGCACCGGAAGAGGACGCGCGACGAGGTCGGGAAGGGGTTCTTCCTCCTCGGCGAGGTCTGGGGGGGCGACCCGCAGGTCCTCGACCCCTGGTTCGAGCGGGACGAGATGGACGCCGGGTTCGACTTCGCCTTCCAGGGGAACGCCCTCGCCTTCGTCGAGGGGCGAGGCCGGACGCTCGCGTTCGACCGCTACCTGAAGTCGCGCGAGAAGGTCCGCCCGGGCTACCTCCTCTCCCACTTTCTCTCCTCGCACGACGTCCCGGGAGGGCTCTTCCAGCTCGGCGGAAACCTCGAGCTCTTCCGGCTCGCGGCGGTCCTCCAGATGACGACGGCCGGGATCCCGACGATCTACTACGGCGAGGAGGTCGCCCGTCCCGGGGGCGACTGGCCCGAGAACCGGAGCGACATGCCGTGGGGAGCGAGGGAAGTGAAGCCCGGCGCGGGCCTCCCCCGGAACGAGGCGCTCCGCGCCGAGTACGTGAAGCTCGTCGCGATCCGCAAGGCCCACCCCGCGCTCCGGCGCGGGGCCCACGAGGGGCTCTTCACGACCGGCGACGGCTACGTCTTCCTGCGCCGCGACGTGGAGTCGAAGAGCGCCGTCGCCGTGGCGGTGAACCGCGGCGCCGAGCCCGTCCCCGTCAGCTTCCCCGCCCCCGCGGAGTGGGGCGGCGCGACCCCGAAGGATCTTTTCGGCGGCCTCGCCGTATCCCTCTCCGGGGGCACCGTCTCTCTCACCCTTCCGCCCCGGAGCGCCGCCATCCTGGCGCCCGGCGACTGACCGAGGAGGCTCCTGCATGGCTCAAGTCGTCTTCAAGGAGATCGCCAAGCGCTACGGCGACGTCTCCGTCATCGAGGGTCTCAACCTCGAGATCCAGGACCACGAGTTCATGGTCCTCGTCGGCCCCTCGGGGTGCGGCAAGTCCACGGCCCTCCGGATGATCGCGGGGCTCGAGGAGATCTCCGGCGGCACCATCGCCATCGGCGACCGCGTCGTGAACGACGTGGCCCCGAAGGACCGCGACATCGCGATGGTCTTCCAGAGCTACGCGCTCTACCCGCACATGACGATCCGCGAGAACCTCGAGTTCGGCCTGAAGATCAGGAAGACTCCCAAGGACGAGATGGACCGCCTCGTGAACGAGGCCGCCGGGATGCTCGGCATCACGCAGCTCCTCGACCGCAAGCCGAAGCAGCTCTCGGGGGGCCAGCGGCAGAGGGTCGCGGTCGGGCGGGCCATCACCCGCAAGCCCGCCGTCTTCCTCTTCGACGAGCCCCTCTCGAACCTCGACGCCAAGCTCCGGGTCCAGATGCGCGCCGAGATCTCCAAGCTCCAGAACCGTCTGAAGACGACGACGGTCTACGTCACCCACGACCAGGTCGAGGCGATGACGATGGGCCACCGGATCGCCATCATGAAGGACGGCAAGCTCCAGCAGGTGGGGACGCCCCTCGAGGTCTACGAGCAGCCGGCGAACCTCTTCGTCGCCGCCTTCATCGGCACGCCGCCGATGAACTTCGTCAAGGCGACGCTGGCCGACGGCGGCA
>CALMDF010000315.1 GCA_937864895.1 uncultured Holophagales bacterium
TCCCGTACGCCGTCCAGTACCGGCGCTACGAAGGGACGTACGGCGGGCGGCGCCTCCAGGGATTCTTCTCGCGCGGCCCCCGGTTCGTCCTCGAGGCCGACGTCGCCGTCTGGACGCGGTGCGGCATCACCGCGGGCTCGGGCGACACGAAGCTCCTCGCCGGGCTGGCGGGCAAGCAGCCGATCCGGTTCGCCGTCCCCGCCTTCGACGGCCTCGACGTCTTCGGGGAAGAGGAGGCGTGGGTTCGCCGGTTCTTTTCCGAGCCGGGCGTCCCGGCGCTCCTCGGACGGCTGCTGAGGTTCGAGGGGCCCTTCGCCCGAAGGCAGCTCGTCCTCCGGCCCGGAGCGCTCAACGTCACGTTCCAGCTCTCGACGGCCTTCATGAGCTGGATCCCCTCTCCAGCGCAGGTAAGGGACTGGGCCGACGCGCTCGTCGCCCTCGGTGAGATCGCCGAGAGCGTCCCGCCGCCCCAGGTCCCGATCGCCCCGACGCGCCTCGAGCAGCAGGTCGACTCCATCCGGCGCATGGGCTTCGCCGTCAATCCCGGCGCCCTGGCGCTCGGCACGATGCTCGCCACCTTCCTCGTGATCGGCGTGATCGCGGGGATCATCGTCGTCGCGCAGAAGTCGTGCCGGCCGAGCCGCGGGCCCGGGAGCCACCAGGAGGGCGCGCAGATCGTCTCGAACGTCGTCCAGGTCGTCCGAAGCCTCCAGGTTGCCGAGATGAAGCCTCTCGACGTCCTCGGCGGGCTCGGCGTCCTCGACCGGGAGGACGCGGACGCCCTCCACGCGAGCGCGGGCCAGCCGCACGACGCCCGGATCGTCATCCGGAAGGACCCGTCGAACGGCGCCGGGCGAGAGGTGGAGTGGCTCTTCCCGACGCCTCCGGCGATCCGCATGGCGTACGTCGAGGAGCAGCTCGGGAAGCTCGAGTACTCCGCAGATCCCGACGACCCGAAGTCGGTCGTCGGGGTCGCGACGACGACGCCGATCGACGGCGCGAAGTGGCCTGTCCGGGTCCGGGTGACGTTCCTGGGCGAGGCGGGCGGACCGATCTCGCGGATCTCGGTACTCCGCGAGGCATCGGCGGGCGGCAGCCCGGCCGTTCCTTCCGCATACGCTGCAGCGGTCGCCGCCTCGCCGTCGGCGACGCTGTCGGAGCCGGCCGTCGCCCCCGCCGCCCCGGCCTCACCGGGCGCCGCGCTCCTCTCCCCCTGCCCCACGTCGTTCGAAGACGCCGGTCCGATGGAGGTCGGCGAGTCGCGCTCCTGCGTCTGTCCCCATCTCGGCACCTCCGGGACCGTGCGCGGGTCGGGTCGCTACGCGCCCGCTTCCTGGATCTGCGACGCGGCGCGCCACGCCGGAGTCCTCGAGAAGCCCGGCCACGTCGTCACGTTCACCCGCCAGCCGGATTGCCCGCGCCTCTGGGGGTCGAGAGCGAACGAGAAGGTCTCGCTCAACCTCGGGGTCCCGACGGCGACGTTCTCCTTCGCGTCCGAGCCGACCCCGTGCCCGCCGCCGCCGAGCACCGCCGCCGACCTCCGGCCCTGCCCGGCGAGCGGGAAGAACGGCCTCGACTCGATGCCGGAGGGGACGAGCTTCGACTGCACCTGCACCTACAACGGGATCATCAACGGCCGGCTCCAGAAGGGAACGCGTGGTGTGGCGTGGGGAACGAACGTCTACGCCACCTTCTCGAGCGTCTGCGACGCGGCCCAGCACGCCGGCGCCGTCGACTTTGCGGGGAGCACCGTGACCGTTTTCCTCGGCGGGACGTGCGATCGCCTCTTCGGCACGAAGCGGTTCGGGATCGGCTCCGACGGGTGGAGCAAGCCCGCGCGGGTGCTGTCGTTCCAGAGCCCCTTCCCCGCGTGCCCGACGGGATCCTGGTGAGGCCCGGCCGAGTCAGCGGGGCGCGGAGGACTTCTTCGGCCGGAGGACGAGCGCCGCGACGACGGCCGGCAGCGCCATGAGCCACTGGATCCCGGGGACCCCGACGGACGCGAGAAGGATGAGGAAGTCCTTCCCGATGGCCGCCCAGACGTAGAAGAGCAACCCGAGGACGACGGCCACGAGGGCGAGCGACGCGACCACGGCCGCGGCGGCATTCGTCTTCGAGAGGCGGGCCGCGAGGAGGAACGCCGCGAACGGGCTCGCCATGAAGAGCGAGGCGAGCGCGAGGACGCCGGCCCCCTGAAGGTCCTCGCCCTTCCAGGTGCCGAAGCCGGGAAAGGAGAGGACGGAGACGGGCCCCGTGAGCGCCCCGACGACGGAGATCGCGTAGGCGGCGATCCGGGCGGGATTCCGCTCCGGCGGGACCACGGCGCGACCCGTCGGGATCGCCCCGGGTCCGGTCGCGGTCACTTCCGCCCTCCCGCCGCCTTGGCGCGCGCGAGGAGCGCCTTCGCCGAGGAGCGGGCGGCGCGGGCGCGCGGGTCGTCGATCCTCTCGAGGAGCTCCGCGAGCCTGGCGAGATCGCGGCGCATCCGGTCGACCTCCTCGGGCGGCGAGCCGCGGAAGAGGGCTTCTCCCCGCGGGTCCTCGACGGCGGCGTCGAGCGCGACGGCGACATTGGAAATGGCCTCGCCCGCGTGCGCCCCGCGCGGGTGCCGCTCGAGGTAGCGGACGTCGGTGCGAGAGAGCATCGCCACGCTGCAGGGGACGTCCCCCTCGCACTCGCCGGGAAGCTGCGCCCGCGCCCCGGCCCAGGCGATCTCGTCGGCCCCGGGGAGGGACGCGGAGCGGTCGTGCAGCTCCCAGAAGCGGTCGGCGACGACGGTCCACCGGGCCGCAGGCTCGTTCCAGACGAGGTCCCGCGCGTTCGCCTCGGACCAGGCGACGACCCTCGGGTCGCCCCGGCGACGGAAGCCGACCGCCTCGCCAGCGCGGTCGAGCGCGCCGAAGGTGGCGAGCTCGAGCCGGGCGCGGGCGTCGGGCGTCGCGGCGGCGACCGCCGCCCGCGAGAGGAAGGCGTGGAGCTCCTCGACGGCCTCGAACGAGTCGCCGCTCCGCCCCAGCCGGTCGGCGGCGATCTCCAGGGCGAGGGCGTCCTTCTCCGCCTCGGAGAAGGGGAGCGTCAGGGCGCCGAAGAGCCACCCTTCCTCGCCGGAGGGCGTCGAGACCTCGAGCCACGGCGCCGTCATCCCGCCGACCGTGTCGACTCCACCCGTCCGCGCGATCTCGGTGACGATCGTCCCGAGCGCGAGGCGCGCGAGCAACCTGCTGGCGATTCCCGGGGCGTCGCGGAGGGAGACGGAGGGCGCGGAGACGATCCGCAGGTCGGGTCCCGAGGCGGCGAGGGCCGACGCGGCAACGAGGAACAGGACGAGCAGGGCGGCCGGGATCGCTCTCCTCAACGGGGACCTCCCTTCGGGGTCGGGCGACGATCCGGTTACGTTACACCGCGCGCCGTCCCGCCGGGGCGACCGGGACCGTGAGTGTCCCGATTCCCGAATTGGCCAATCGGCGCCGTCGGGAGGTATCCTGCCCGATGCGAATCCGGCCGGGCGAAGCGGGGCGAGACGACACGGCTTCGCCCTTCGGCGATGACGCCCCGGCCGGGGAGGAGGGAACGTGAAAACGACTCCCGCAGTCGGGCTCCTCGTGGCGTTCGCGATCGCGGCCGTGATCGGCGCCGTCGTCTGGGCGGCGATCCGGGGACAGGGGAAGGACTACCTCCTGGCCGAGGAGGCGGACCGAAGCGTCGTCGCCGACTACTGCCGGCTCGTCGGCGAGGGGAGCTTCGCCGAGGCGTGGGAGAGATGCCTCACCGCGAGCTACCGGGAGGAGGTGCCTCGGGAGAAGTTCGTCGCGGCGCACGAGAAGCGGCGCGCGGAGGTCGGCGCGCTCACCGGCTGCCGTCTCCTCCGCGCGGACCTCTCCCGCAACCTCTTCTCGAAGACCCGCGAGCTCCACCTGCTCTACGAGCTGACCTATCCCGGCCGAGTCGAGCGGGAGTACGCGAAGGTGGACGACGCGGACGGGAGCTGGCGGATCGAGGGGACTTACCACCTCAACGCCGGCGAAACGTACGACTTCCTTCTCTGGTGAGGCCGCCCCGAAGGAGACGCCGATGAAGACGTTCCAGACCGCGTTCCTCCTCGCCCTGCTCGTATCCGGAGCCGCGTCGGCCCAGGCGCCCGACGAGAGGGGCTTCGACCCGACCGGCGTCTGGTACGGAATGCACGGTCCCCTCGCCCTGATGCGGGCCGGCGACACGCTGACCTTCTCCTACTCCGGCGTCTTCGGCGCCACTGCGCACATGTGCGACGGGATCGGGGTCGCCGGCTTCGTCGGCGACGGGAAATGGGAATAC
The DNA here is from genome assembly GCA_937864895.1 of uncultured Holophagales bacterium. Classification (GTDB taxonomy): domain Bacteria; phylum Acidobacteriota; class Thermoanaerobaculia; order UBA5066; family UBA5066; genus UBA5066. The sequence goes on from CALMDF010000315.1 coordinate 4,315, forward strand.
GTCGACGAGCAGGGGACCGTCACGTTCACCACGAAAGGCGGTAAGGTGACGATGGAGACGACGAAGGGAATCGCCTCCTTCTGCGGCGCGTACTGGCCGGGCGACACGTTCGGGAAGGACGGCTGGAAGCCCGCCTTCAATTGCACGGTCGTCGCACCGAAGGCGCGCTTCCTGACCGCAGCGCCCTCCCCCGAGCCGCGGAAGGGCTACGTGGTGAAAGGGAACGTCGTCGAGGCGGTCGGCCTCGTGAACGAGGGGACGCCCGGCTG
>CALMDF010000316.1 GCA_937864895.1 uncultured Holophagales bacterium
CGCGAGGAGGCAGGCGGTTTCGTGGGCGCCGGCCGACCCACCGAAGAGGAAGAGGTCGGCGCGGCGCGAGAAGAGCCAGGGGGAGGGGCCGGGCGCGGACACGGGCGGCCCGAGGCTGGCGAAGGTGACCGCGGGTGGGGTCGGCGGGATGGCTGGGTTCCGGCGGCGCGTTCCCGCCGGAGCGGGTAAAGTTCGTCTCCCGTGTCGAACCACGAGCTCTCGATCGTCTTCTTCCTGGCGCTGGCGGCGATCCTCCTCGCCTGCCGCCTCGTCGGGTACCTCGCGCGCTTCGTCGGCCAGCCGCAGGTCGTGGGGGAGATGATCGCGGGCGTCCTCATCGGCCCCTCGCTCCTCGGGCTGATCGCGCCGGAGGCCCAGGCGGCGCTCTTCCCGAAGGCTTTGATGCCGGTCCTCTACGTGGTCGCGCAGGTCGGCCTCGTCCTCTACATGTTCCTCGTCGGCCTCGACTTCGACGTCGAGCTCCTGCGCACGCGGGCCAGGAGTGCCGTCACCGTCTCGTGGGCCGGGATCCTGACCCCGTTCGCCCTCGGGGCGGCCATCGCCTGGGCGGTCCACGGCGACACGGCTCTCTTCGCCGAAGGGGTCTCGATCGGGGAGGCGGCGCTCTTCATGGGCGCGGCGATGTCGATCACCGCCTTCCCGATGCTCGCGCGGATCATCTACGAGCGCGGCCTCTCGGGGACCTCGATGGGCACGCTTGCGCTGGCGGCCGGGTCGGCCGACGACGCCGCGGCGTGGTGCATCCTGGCGGTCGTCCTCGCGAGCTTCTCGGGCCAGGCCTCGATCGCCGTCTGGGCCATCGGGGGGGGCGTCGCGTTCGGTCTCTTCGCCTTCTTCGTCCTCAGGCCCCTCCTCGCGCGTGCCGGGGCGTGGATCGAGAAGCGCGAGGCCTACGACAGCGTCGCCCTTCCCGGGGCGCTCATGCTCCTCGCCGCCGCGGCGTGGTACACCGACATGGTCGGGATCTACGCCGTCTTTGGAGCCTTCGTCCTCGGCGCGGCCATGCCACGCGGGGAGATTGCCCGGCGCATCGAGAAGCAGGTCCAGCCGCTCACGGTCAATCTCCTTCTTCCGCTCTTCTTCGTCTACTCGGGGCTGAACACCCGGATCGGGCTCGTGAACTCCCTCGCCCTCTGGGGGCTCGCGCTCCTCGTCCTCCTCGCCGCGACCCTCGGCAAGGGGGGCGCGTGCTACGCCGCCGCGCGCGTCAGCGGCGAGCCGCCGCGCGAGGCGCTCGGGATCGGGGCGCTCATGAACGCCCGCGGTCTCATGGAGCTGATCATCCTGAACATCGGCCTCGAGAGGGGCGTCATCACGCCGACGCTCTTCTCGATCATGGTGATCATGGCGATCGTCACGACGCTGACGGCCCTCCCCGTCTTCAACCTCGCCTTCGGCAGGCAGGTCGTCGGAGAGGCCGCCCTGGCCCGGCCCGCGGCGGCTCCCGGGCCGCTCCTCGACGACTGAATCGCTCCGGGTTCCCCGGCCGCCCTACCCGAGGAGCGACCTGAACCGCTCCCCGTCCTCGGCGAGGATCGCCTCGGCGGCACGCACCCCGGCGTCCTGGGCCTCCTCGAAGAGCGGGAGCCCGGAAGCGTCGGCGTGGGCGAAGCGGACGCGTCCGACGGGCTTCTCGAGCGCCGCGCGGTCGGGGTGCCAGACGAAGCCCGGGTGCGGACGGGCCATGGCGTGGCCCCAGAGGAAGACGTCGACGTTCGTCACGAGGGAGGGGAGGTCCCGGTGGGCCCGCGAGAGGTCGGCGAGGACGGCGTCGGCGAGCTCCCTCCAGGTGGCCGAGAGGAGCTTCTCGCGCGCCCTCCGAGGCTCCTCGCCCGCGAAGACGAGGTAGTACGTCAGGACGGTCGGGCCGTGCGTGGACCCCGTCTGGTGGGTCGCCACGACGTAGCCGAGCCCGCGCGAGTCGTAGAGGACGTTGTCCCAGCAGAGCGGGAATCCGCGCTCGGCGGGCCGCCCGGAGAGCGTCAGGTTCGCGACGAGCCAGGGGGCGTACTCGAACGAGCCCAGGAAGGCGGGCGGGGCTTCGCGCCACGGGGCGAGGACCTTGGCGGCGGTGTAGCGGGGGAGAGCGTAGACGACGTGCCGGGCCGTCACCTCGACGACCTCGTTCCTCGGCACGTCGAGCCACCGGACGGTCGCGCCGCTGGCCCCGGGGACGACGTCGAAGACGATCGCCCGGGTCACGATCCGGCCCCCGGCCGCCTTGACGAGGTGCTTCACGAGGTGCCCGTTCCCCTCGGGCCAGGTCAGGAACGAGGCGGGCTCCTCGAAAGGGCCGTCGGGCGAGGTCCCGCGGAGGCGCGAGGCGAAGTAGTGGATCCCCGCCCAGGCGGAGGTGTCGTCGAGCGAGGAGCCGAAGTCGTCGCGCGTCGCGTACTCGGCGAACCAGAAGAGGCGCGCTCCCGAGAAGCCGCTCCGGGTGAGCCACTCGCGCATCGAGACCCGGTCGAGCGCGGTCCACTCGGCGTCGTCGGAGGAGCGGCGGCGCGGGATGGCGAAGGCGCGGCGGCCCTTCCCGTCCTTCCGGGAGGCGAAGCGGAACATCTCCCGTTCGAAACGCGCGAGCTCTTCGCGGTCCTCGCGGGAGGCGCCCGCCCGCGGGTAGAGCCCCTCGTGCCAGAGGCCGCGGAAGAAGAGCCGCTCCTCCGGCTCGGCGCAGAGCATCTCCTCGGCCCACTCGGGCTCGCCTTCGGGTGTGCGGCCCGTGAGCGCCCCGACCTCGGAGAGGAGGAGCTCGAGTGCCGGGTTCCCGTACACCGGAACCGGCACGTAGTGCGCGCCCCACGGGAACGCGGAGACGGCATTCTCTCCCGAGCGCGCGTTCCCTCCCGGGTCGTCTTCCAGCTCGTAGATCCGGAAGTCCGTGAACCCGTTCCGGGAGAGGGCCCAGGCTGTCGAGAGGCCGGAGATCCCGGCCCCGAGGATGGCGACGCCGACGCTCTCGCGGCGGGCGACCGGGCGCGCGAGGAGCTCGCCCGTCCGGATCCGGTGCCCGCGCAGGACGTCGGCCCCGGCGACGACGCCGCCGAAGGGGGCGCCCGGGTCCTTCCGCCGGCAGGCCGCGAGGAAGGCGGAGAGGGCCGGGACGCCGACGAGCGTGGCGATCGCCTCGCGCCGGGAGGGCTTCACGTCACTCGAACTTCCGCCACTCGCTCTCGTAGGTCCTCACGAGGACCTGGTCGTGGAGGCGGTTCACGGGCACCTCCAGCCGGGCCATGTCGGGACCGAAGGAGAAGAGCGCGGGAAGAGTCTCGTCGGAGAGGAAGCGAAGCCCGGGAATCAGGCGGCCGGGGACGTCGAATGGCCGACGGGAAGCGAGGACGAAACCCCACTCGCCGAAGGACGGGACGGTGGCGTGGTACGGGCGGGTCTCGAAGCCGGCGGCCCCGATCGTCCGGTCGATGATCCAGAACGACTTCCTCGCGAACAGGGGCGACGTCGACTGGACGGCGAACGCGCCTTCGGGCGCGAGGCGCCGCTTCAGAAGGCCGTAGAAGCGTTTCGTGTAGAGCTTCCCGACGGCGAAGCCGTTCGGGTCGGGAAAGTCGACGAAGGCGAGGTCGAAGAGGTCCGTCCCCTTCTCGAGCCACGGCATCGCGTCGTCGTTCACGACCGTGACCTTCGGCGAGAGGAGGGAGCCCCCGTTGAGGGCGACGAAGAGCGGGTTCTCCCGGGCGAGGCGGGTGACCATCGGGTCGAGGTCGACGACGGTCACCGACTCGACGGAGGGGTGCCGAAGCACCTCGCGCACGGCGAGGCCGTCGCCGCCGCCGAAGACGGCAACGCGCCGCGCGCCGGGGACGACGGCGAAGGCGGGGTGGACGAGCGCCTCGTGGTAGCGGTACTCGTCCACCGAGGAGAACTGCAGGTGCCCGTTGAGGAAGAGCTGGAAGCCGGCCTTGTTCCTCGTCAGGACGACCCGCTGGTAGGGGGACGACTTCGCGAAGAGGACCTCGTCGGCGTACTGCTGCTCCTCGGCCATCTCCGAGAGGCGGTCCGCCCCGGCGAAGCCGCCGAGGAGGAGCGCCGCGACGACGGCCGCCTTGGCGACGAGCCCCCCTGGAGCGCCGATCTCCTCCCTGAAGAGCCGGATCGAGGTGAACGCCACGACGACGTTCAGGAGGCCGAAGAGGAGGGAGGTCCGGAAGAGCCCCAGGTTCGGGACGAAGACGAGCGGGAAGAGGAGCGAGGCGGCGAGGGCGCCGAGGTAGTCGAACGTGAGGACCTGCGCGACGAGGTCCTTGAAGGCGACCGACCGGCGGAGGAGCCGGAGCATGAGGGGGATCTCGACGCCCACGAGCGTTCCGACCCCGAAGACGAGGCCGTAGAAGACGGGGTGGAACCATCGGGGCGAGAGGAAGGCGAAGGAGAGGATCGGCGCGGAAAAGCCGCCGAGGAAGGCCACGGCGATCTCGATCTCGACGAAGCGTCGAGCGACGCCCCGCTCGATGAACTTCGAGAGCCAGGCCCCGGCCCCCATCGCCGTAAGGTAGATCCCGATGACGAGGGAGAACTGCGTGACCGTGTCCCCGAGGAGGTAGC
>CALMDF010000317.1 GCA_937864895.1 uncultured Holophagales bacterium
CCACGACGCCGGCCTCCCGCCCGCTCACGTCGCCGAGCTGCTTCGCGCGGTGGCCGCCGAGCGGAAGCTGCGGGAGAAGACCTCGGACCGCCTGGAGCTCGTCTGGACGGGGCCGGAGATGCCGGGCAGCCGTAGCCGCGAGACAGCGGTCGTGGCGCGGGAGCTCTTCGCAAGGGCGAACCGGAGCGTCCTCGTGTCGAGCTACGCCGTCTTTCTCGGCAAGGAGGTCTTCGAGCCGCTCGCGAGGAGGATGGAGGAGCTGCCCGGCCTGAGGGTCCTCCTTTTCCTGAACGTGCCGGCGCCGGGCGGGACGGACCTCGACCCCGACGCCGTCGCGCGGGACTACTACCGCGAGTTCCTGAAGAAGAACTGGCCCGCGGCCCGGCAGCCCGAGCTCTACTACGATCCGCGCTCGCTGGCGGCGAAGGCCGACGAACGGGGCGTCATCCACGCCAAGTGCATCGTCGTCGACGGCCAGACCGCCCTCGTCACCTCGGCCAACTTCACCGAGGCGGCGCACGCGAGGAACATCGAGGCGGGCGTGGTCGTCCACGACCCTGGCTTCGCAGAGTCGCTCGAGAAGCAGTTCACGTCGCTCGCGGCGGTGGGGACGCTCCGGCGCGTCGTGGTCTGACGGGGCGGCGGGCCCCGGGGCTGGACGACAGACCGGGGGGCCCGGGTTTCACTTCCCGGAGGAAGTGCCGAGGGCGGCCCGGCGCCTTCCGTTGCAACCGGGTCCTGGGGCATCATCCCGCCGAAGGAAACCGTATGGATCGTGCACGATTTTCTATCGGCCTCGGCCTCGTAGCGTTCGCGGGCAGCTTCGGCTGGGTCTCGCCTGCCGCCGCCCAGCCGGCGAGCCCCCGCCCGCACATCGTCTACATCCTCGCGGACGACCTGGGGCGGAAGGACGTCGGCTTCCACGGCTCCGACATCCGGACGCCGAACATCGACAGGCTCGCGGAGGGGGGAGCCCGGCTCGAGCAGTTCTATTCGCAGTCGATGTGCACGCCGTCCCGGGCCGCCCTCATGACCGGCCGGTATCCCCACCGGTACGGTCTCCAGACCGTCGTCATTCCCTCGGCCGGCCGGTACGGCCTCGCCACGGACGAGTGGCTGCTCCCGCAGGCGCTGAAGGAGGCGGGCTACCGGACCGCCATCGTGGGCAAGTGGCACCTCGGGCACGCCGACCGGAAGTACTGGCCGAAGCAGCGCGGCTTCGACGACCAGTACGGGCCGATCCTCGGGGAGATCGACTACTTCACCCACTCGGCCCACGGGAAGACCGACTGGTACCGCGACAACGTGCTCGTCGAGGAGGAAGGCTACGCGACGCGCCTGCTCGGCGAGGACGCGGCCCGGCTCATCTCCGGGCACGACCCGAAGACCCCCCTCTTCCTCTACCTCGCGTTCACGGCTCCCCACGCGCCCTACCAGGCGCCGAACGAGTACCTGGAGAAGTACGCCCACATCGCCGACCCGAGCCGCCGCGCCTACGCCGCGATGATCACGGCGATGGACGACGAGATCGGCCGGGTCGTCGCCGCGCTCGAGAAGCGCGGAATGCGGGAGAACACGCTCGTCGTCTTCCAGAGCGACAACGGCGGACCGCGCTCGGCCATGTTCACGGGCGAGATCGACATGTCGAAGAGCACGATCCCCGCCGACAACGGCCCGTACAGGGACGGCAAGGGGACCCTCTACGAGGGCGGGAACCGGGTCGTCGCCCTCGCGAACTGGCCCGGCCACCTGAAGGCCGGCTCGGTGGTGGACGCGCCGATCCACATGGTCGACATGTACCCGACGCTGGCCGGCCTCGCCGGCGCCTCTCTCGCCCGGTGCAAGCCGCTCGACGGCCTCGACGTCTGGCCGACCCTCGCCGGCGGCAAGGCGTCGCCGCGCGACGAGGTCGTCTACAGCATCGAGGCCTTCCGCGCCGGGATCCGGAAGGGGGACTGGAAGCTCGTCTGGCTCGCGACGCTCCCTTCGCGCGTGGAGCTCTTCGACCTCGCGAAGGACCCGGCGGAGAAGACCAACCTCGCCGGCTCCAACCCGCAGAAGGTCGCCGAGCTGCAGCAGCGGGTCGAGGCGCTCTCGCGGGAGGCGGTGCCGGCCCTCTTCCTGACGGAGGCGTTCGGCGTGGCGAAAGGGGTCCTCTTCAGCTCCGTCTCGACCCCCGAAGAGGAGGCGGCCGTCGAAAAGCTGCCGTAGGCGCCCGACGCCGGCGCCGGCGGCGCGCTTCGTTCAGCAGGCGCCGCGCGCAGGAGGGAGGAGGCTGCGGGCCCGGACCCGGTGGCAGAATCCGCGCCATGGAGGGACGGACATGGCGGAGGTGAAGACGAAGCCGACCGGACTGAGCGTCAGGTCCTACCTCGACGCCATCGGCGACGAGACCCGCCGGAAGGACTGCAAGGCGATCTCCGCGCTGATGAAGCGCGTGACCGGCTGCGCGCCGAAGATGTGGGGTCCGAGCATCGTCGGCTTCGGCAGCTATCACTACGAGTACGCGAGCGGCCACTCGGGGGACATGCTCCTCGCCGGCTTCTCCTCGAGAGGCAGGGAGATCGCCATCTACCTGATGGGGGGGAGCGAGAACGCGCAGAAGCTGTTCGAGGCGCTCGGCAGGCACAGGCGCGGCAAGTCCTGCCTCTACATCAGGAGGCTCGACGACGTGGATCTGCCCGTGCTCGAGCGGCTGGTGGCGCTGTCCTGCGCGGAAACACGGCGGCGCTACCCGGAAGTCGGCCGCGGCGGCAGGTAGAGCCGGGAGGTCAGCTTCCGGTCGGCGAGGACGCCTCGTGCTCGACCGTGAAGACGTTCGCGTAGAGGTTCGCGCGCATCTGCAGGCCCCGCTGGGTGAGGGAGAGCAGGTCGAGCATCCCGGCGACGTAGGGGTGGACGCTGCTCCAGTAGAAGCGGGGGTAGTTGCGCCGCAGGTCGCCCGGGTTGCGGTAGCCGAGCTGGCGGTTCACGCCGGTCTCCTCGAACTCGTAGTAGAGGGCGGGGATCTTCATGAGGTAGCGCGGGTCGGAGAGCTGGCCGATGAGGTCGGCCGCCCGGACGAGGCGCGGGTAACCTTCCACTTCCCGGCGCTCCTCGGCGCCGGGGACGGGGAAGCGGGTTCCGAGGATGTTGCGCTTGACGGCCTCGACGTCGATCCGGGGGGCGCGGCCGAAGCGCTCCTCGACGAAGAGCCGGCCCCGGTCGACGTGCCAGGGGGTGAGCGCGGCGTCGGTGGCGCCCTCGGGCAGGGTGACGACCTCGTCTCCCTTCCCGGTGGCGCAGACGAGACCGTCGTCGCGCCGGCAGATGCCGCGGACGTAGCCGATGTCGTGGCAGAGGAGAGAGACGACGACCTGGAGCCAGTCGGTGGGGGAGACGCCGCCCTTCCTGACGTGCTGGCCGCGGAGCAGCTCCTGGCCGACGAGGGTGACGTGGATCGTGTGCTCGACGTCGTGGTAGAGCGCATCGCTCTGCGAGATGACCTCGAGGGTCGTCGAGGCGGCCCACGCGAGGATGCTCGGAATCTCCGGGTCGGCGTCGCCCCAGGTCCGGCGGTAGCCGTCCCGGAGCTCCTCGACGAATGCCTCGATCGTGACTTCGACCAGGTTCAGCATGAACGGCGCCCCCGCGGCCACGCTACGCCGTGGCGCGAGGGCCGGTCAAGGTCGGGGCGGGTCGGGACGCGAAACCCGCCCGCCTCGCCGGCGTATCGGGAAGAAGACACTCACAGGGCGCGGGCGGAGCCCGGGAGTCGCCGCGGGCTCCGCCGATGCCCTGCCGACAGGAGGATTCCCGATGAGAGTCTCCCGATACGTTCTCTGCGCACTGGCGGCGGCCGCCTCTCCGGCCCTCGCCCAGGTGCCCCCGCTCCAGCTCCCCGCCGCGAGCCCGAAGGCGTCGGTAACCCAGAAGGTCGGGCTGACGGACGTCACCGTCCGCTACTCGAGACCGGCGGTGGCCGGCAGGAAAGTCTGGGGCGGGCTCGTCCCCCTCGGCGAGGTGTGGAGGACCGGAGCCGACGAGAACACGACCCTGTCGTTCACGAGCCCGGTCACCGTCGGCGGGAAGACGCTGCCGGCCGGCACCTACGGGCTCCACACGATCCCGGGCGAGAAGGAGTGGACGGTCATCCTGAGCACCCAGGCGAACGCCTGGGGTAGCTACAGCTACGACCCGAAGGAGGACGCCGTCCGGTTCACGGCGGTCCCGAAGGAGGGCCCGCTCGAGGAGCGGCTCCTCTTCACCCTCGCCGACCCGACGGACCGTTCCGTCGCCGTCACCCTCGCGTGGGAGAAGCTCCGGCTCTCGTTCCCCGTGGAGGTCGACACGAAGGCGGTCGTCCTCGGGAGCCTCAGGGAGCAGCTTCGGGGTCTGCCGCGATTCGGGTGGCAGGGCTGGAACGGCGCCGCCGCCTGGTGCGTGAAGAACGACACCGCCCTCGACCAGGCCGAGGAATGGGTGAACCGGTCGATCAGCATGAACCGCAACTTCACGAACCAGTCGACGAAGGCCGCCCTCCTCGAGAAGAAGGGGGACGCGAAGGGCGCCGCCGAGCTGCGCGAGAAGGCGCTGGCTCTCGCCACCGAGCCGGAGCTGAACCAGTACGGCTACCAGCTCCTCGGCCAGAAGAAGGTGGACGAGGCGATCCGCGTCTTCGAGAGGAACACGAAGGACCACCCCGATTCGTGGAACACGTGGGACTCGCTCGCCGACGCCTGGGCCACGGCGGGAGACCGGAAGAAGGCCGTGGCGTACTACGAGAAGGCGCTCTCCATCACCGAGGACGAGGAGCAGAAGAAGCGGATCCGCGGGGAGCTCGCGAAGCTGCAGCCGTAGGGGGCGAAGATGTTCAGACGACTCGCCCTTCCCCTCCTGAGCGCCCTGGCCTTCTGCGGCACCGCGTTCGCCCAGCCGCCCCCTCCCGGCCCGATGAGCCCGGGAGGGACGCTCAGGGCCGAGGGCGACATCCCGGGCGCGATCGCCGCCTTCGAGAAGAGGTATCGAGAAGACCCCGGCGACCGGAAGAACCTCCTCGAGCTGGCCGGCGCGCTGTCGATCAACCGGCGCCTCGACGACTGTTTCAGGTACCTGGCACTCGCCGTCCAGCTCGAGCCGACCATCTACCGCCTGATCGACCCGGACCTCGTGACGGCCCGGGACGACGAGCGCTGGGAGGCCTTCGAGGAGGGGCTCGTCGCCCGGATCAACGCGAAGCCTGACCCGCCCGTCAAGGACGTCGCCTTCGCCAGGGCGCTCTGGAAGATGGCGGCCTGGGACCAGGCGTTCTTCCACGAGGTCGGCATCGCGGCCCGGAAGACGGGCATGAAGTCCTCCGTCGTGGAGGCGATCTGGAAGCTGAAGTTCCTGGTGCAGCAGGGAAACCAGCGCGAGCTGGAGGCGCTCGTCGCCCGGAAGGGATGGCCGCTCGCCGGCCAGGTGGGAAAGGAGGCGGCGATGGGGGCCTACCTCGTCGTCATGCACTCCCAGGACGGGGCGCAGAAGAAGTACCTGCCCGCCGTCAAGGCGGCCTGCGAAGCCGGGGAGCTGCCCTGGGTGCGCTACGCGAACATGGTCGACCGGAGCCTCTTCAACGAGAACCTCCCGCAGCGCTACGGCACCCACACGCGCTACAACGAGCGGACGAAGACGGAGGAGCTCTACCCCCTCGAGGACGCGTCCCGGGTGGACGAGTGGAGGAAAGAGGTCGGGCTGCCCCTGCTCCGGGAAGCCCTCGCGCCGCTCGGGCTCGTCTTCGAGCCCGGGAAGAAGTAGCCTGCGGGCCGGGCCGACCCCGGCCCGGAGCGCGAGCAGCGACCATGCCCATTGCCAGGACCGTCGGCGCCGTCACCGCCGCAGTACTCCTCGTCCTCGCCCTCGGCTACTTCTTTCGTCAGCAGGACCGGGAGCAGGTCGTCGCCCCGCCCGCGCCTCCCGCGCCCGCCGCGCCCGGGTCCGCTCCCTCGACTCCGCCTCCGGCGGCAGGGGAGGTCCATCCCGGCTTCCTCTTCGGCCGCGTCACGACTCTCGGCGGCGCCAGGTACGAGGGGCGGCTCCGCTGGGGGGGCGGCCAGGAGGCGTTCTGGGGCGACTACTTCAACGGCCGCAAGGACGCGAACCCCTGGGTCGCCCACGTGCCGCCGGAGCGGATGCCCAGGGAGCGCCGCGGGTTCTCGGTCTTCGGGATCGAGTTCGGCGGCCGGAAGAACGAGGCCGCCTTCGTCCGGCTCTTCATGGTGCGCTTCGGCGACATCTCCCGCATCGAGGCGCGCGGCGGAGACGTGCGGGTGACGCTGAAGAGCGGAGCGGTCTTCGACCTCGACCGCCTCGAGGCGAGCGACTTCGACGACGGGGTGCGCGTGTGGGACACCCGGCGGGGCGTCGTGGACCTCGACTCTTCGAGGATCCGCGCCATCGAGCTCCTCCCCGCCGGTCCGTCGAGCGCCGTTCCTTCCCGGCTGCACGGGACGGTGCGGACGCGGCACGGGGAATTCACCGGTTTCGTCCAGTGGGACCGGGAGGAGTGCGTCGGCACCGACGAGCTGAACGGCCGTTCCGACACGGGCGAGGAGAGGCTCCGCTTCGACACGATCCGCTCCATCGCGCGCCGCTCGTCCGACGGCTCCCTCGTGACGCTCCTCGACGGCCGCGAGGTCGCGCTGTCCGGCTCGAGCGAGGCCGGCGACGGCAACCGCGGCACCTACGTCGACGACCCGCGCTACGGCCGGGTGCTGGTCTCCTGGGACGCCTTCGAGCGCGTCGACTTCAGCCCCGGCGGCAGCGGCCCCGGCTACGGCGACTTCCCGCCAGGGGGCCCGCTCGCGGGCAGCGTCACAACCCGCGACGGCCGCCGCCTCGCCGGGCGGCTCGTCTACGACCTCGACGAGAGCGAGATCACCGAGACGCTCGACGCGCCGTCGAAGGGCGTCGACTACACCATTCCCTTCGGCCTGGTCGCCTCGATCGTCCCCGCGGGCGGCGAGGAGGGCGGCGGTCCCCGCGCCCGGGTGACCCTCCACGGATGCGAGGGGCTGAAGCTCGAGCGCAAGGACGACCTCGGCGAGAGGAACGCCGGGATGCTCGTCTTCGTCGAAGGCCAGGAGCGCCCGGAATTCGTGCCCTGGGCCGACGTCGAGCGGGTCGAACTCGAGCGGCCGCAGGCGTTCTACCCGCCGCTCGCAGGGCCATAGCGGTCAGTCGACGCTCGGGAGGCTCGACGCCTCCGCGGGCGTGTCCTCCTCGCTCGTGTCGGCGTCCTCGCCCGGCGGGGGGAGGAGGCGCGCCCTCGCGAGGGCGGACTTGCCGAACTTCTCCCGGATCCCGTCGGCGGCCCGCGCGAGGTTCTTGAGCTTCTCCTGGCGCTCGTCGCTGAAGAGGGCCGCCTGGCCCGCGCCGGCGGGCTCGAGGCCGCTCACGCCGACGCCGAGGAGCCGGACGCCGCGCCCCTTGAGGAAGACCCGATCGCGGAAGAGATCGCGGGCCGCCGCGAGGACGACCTCGGCGAGGTCGGTCGGCTCGGGGAGGGTCGTCGAGCGGGTGACGGTCTCGAAGTCGCCGGTGCGGACCTTGAGGTGGACGGTGCGGGCGACGAGTCCCTGGTGGCGCAGCTCGCGGGCGACGCCGTCCGCCCGCGCGAGAAGGGCCTTGTCGATGTCGGCCGGACTCGTGAGGTCCTCGCCCCAGGTCCGCTCCTCGGAGATGGACTTCGCCTCGCGTCCCGACTGGACCGCGCGGTCGTCCTGCCCGTGGGCCAGGGCGAGGAGGTGCTCCGCGCTCGACTCCCCGAGGAGCCTCGCGAGGCGCCCCGCGGGCGCGTGAACGAGGTCCGCGATCGTCGCCAGGCCCTGCTCGCGGAGGCGCTCTGCCGTCTTCGGGCCCACGCCCCAGAGGCGCTCGACGGGGAGCGGCCAGAGGCGGGAGGAGACCTCCTCGACAGGGAAGACGACGAGCCCGTCGGGTTTCTCCAGATCGGACGCCAGCTTCGCCAGGAACTTGTTTGGCGCCACGCCCGCCGAGCCGGTCAGCCGCTCGCGTTCCCGGATCTCCCGCTTGATGGCGGCGGCGATCCGGCGGCCGTCCGCGAGGTCGCGGGCGATGCCGGTCAGGTCGAGGAACGCCTCGTCGATGGAGAGCGGCTCGACGAGAGGGGAGAACCGGTCGAGGATCTCCCGGATCCGGTGCGACACCTCGACGTAGAGGGCCATCCGGCCGGGAAGCCAGACGGCGCCCGGGCAGAGCTGCTCGGCGACGACCGAGGGCATCGCGGAGTGAACACCGAAGCGCCGCGCCTCGTACGAGCAGGTGGAGACGACGCCGCGCCGGCCCCGGTGCCCGATGACGAGGGGGCGCCCGGCGAGCGACGGGTCCTCGCGGACCTCGACGGCCGCGTAGAAGGCGTCCATGTCGAGGTGGACGACGACGCGGGGCGACGGCGGACGGGGCACGGGAGAAGGCTACCGTAGCCGCCGTCCCGGGTGCGGGGGCAGGGGAGGTCCCCCGTCGTCTCCAGCCTCGGGAAGGCTCCGGCGAAGGTCACAGGGCGCCTCGTTCGACGACGTCCCGTACACGTGCGACGTGACGTTCAGCGCCACGTCGCGCCGAGGGCGAAGAAATCGGGAGCCCCTTCCGTCGCGGACCCGGAGACCGATGGCGGCCCGTCTCAACCACTTCCATCGCGAGGAGCTCTGGCGCGTCCTCTTCCCGAGGCCCGGCGGCTTCCCGACGGCCTGAGGCTAGAATCCCGCCCCGACCACATGACAGTGACTCCCGGTACCCGGCTCGGCCCGTACGAGATCCTCTCCCTGCTCGGCGCCGGCGGGATGGGAGAGGTCTACAAGGCGCGCGACACCCGGCTCGAGCGGGAGGTGGCCGTCAAGGTCCTGCTTCCCGGCGAGACCACCTCCGAGGAGATGCGGCAGCGCTTCGAGCGCGAGGCGAAGGCGATCTCGCAGCTCTCCCACCCCCACATCTGCGCCCTGTACGACGTCGGGTCCCACGAGGGGACGGACTACCTCGTGATGGAGTACCTCGAAGGGGAGACCCTCGCGAGCCGCCTCGCGAAGGGGCCGCTCCCTCTCGAGCGGGTGCTCCGGATCGGGATCGAGATCGCCGAGGCCCTCGACCGCGCGCACCGGCAGGGAATCGTCCACCGCGACCTGAAGCCCGGAAACGTCATGCTCACGAAGGGCGGCGTGAAGCTGCTCGATTTCGGCCTCGCGAGAACTCTGGCCCCGCAGGGCGGACCGTCGGGCCTCACGTCGCTCCCGACGATGGCGCAGCCGAAGCAGCTGACGCAGAAGGGGACGATCCTCGGCACGTTCCAGTACATGTCCCCCGAGCAGCTCGAGGGGGGCGAGGCCGACGCGCGAAGCGACATCTTCGCGTTCGGCGCCGTCCTCTACGAGATGGCGACGGGAAGGAAGGCCTTCGAGGGAAAGAGCCAGGCGAGCGTCATCGGGTCGATCCTGAAGGACGAGCCGCCGGCGGCCTCTTCGCCCGCGCCCATGACGCCACCGGCCCGCGACCGGGTCCTCGGGACGTGCCTCGCGAAGGACCCGGAGGACCGGATCCAGACGGCGCACGACGTGATGCTCCAGCTCCAGTGGATCGCCGAGGGGGGCTCGCAGGCGGGCGTGCCGGCGCCGGTCGTCGCCCGGCGAAGGAGCCGCGAGCGCGTCGCCTGGGCGGTGGCCGCCGCCGCCCTCGTCGCGGCCGCGGCGCTCGGCGCGGTCCTTCTCCTCGCGCCGAGGAGGCCGGAGATGGTCTTCCGGTCGGCGCTGCCGCCTCCGGAGGGAACGAGCTTCTGGCTCGAGTCGAACACTCCGGGCCCGGCCGTCGTCTCCCCGGACGGGAGGATGGTCGCGTTCACCGCCGCCGACGGCAGCGGGAAGTTCCAGCTCTACGTCCGCTCTCTCGACGCGACCGAGGCCCGGTCTCTCTCCGGCACGGAC
>CALMDF010000318.1 GCA_937864895.1 uncultured Holophagales bacterium
TCGAGGGGCCCGAGGTCGGCGAGCGCCGCATGGCCGAGACGTTCGCCGGCGTCCTCGGCTCGGACGGCGACGTCTCGAGCCGGAGCCCCGCCGCCGAGCAGCTGGTCTTTTTCGCCAAGCAGATGGTCGCAGCCGAGCAGGTCGGCCGCGAGTGGACGAGCTCGGACCCCGAGCTCGCCGACCGCTACGCCGTCCTCCTTCACGACGGTCGTCTGGCCGGGACGATCGCGGAAGACGCCTCGGCGCTCTGCGAGGTCCTCGGCCTCTGATCCGGGGCCCCGTCCGGGGCCGTAGTTCCTACGGAGGTGGTTCGATGCTCGACCGCGCTCGCGTTCCCGCGCTCTTCCTCTCGCTCGCCCTCGGGGTCCCGGGGTCCGCGGCGCCCCCTCCGTCCGAGGCGACGGCGCTCGCCGCCGGGGTGAGGGCTGCCGTCGAGGTAACCGCGATGGACCTCGACGTCGTCGCGACGAAGGACGGCAAGCCCGTCGACGACCTCTCGAAGGAGGAGTTCGTCGTCCGCGTCGACGGCAAGCCGGTGGCCGTCGACTACTTCGCCCGCATCGAGGCCGGGACGGTCCACGGCCCGGACCTCGCGACGGCCTCCCCCGCCCTCGTCCTCGACACGCTCAGGGCCGACGACGGCGGGACCTACGTGCCGCGCCAGTTCCTCGTCTACTTCGACGACGAGCGGCTCCTCCCGCAGGAGAGAAAGCCCGTCATCGAGGGCCTGCGCGACTTCGTCACGCGGCTCTCGCCGTCCGACCGGGCCTCGATCGTCTCCTACAACGGGTCGACCCGGGTCCTCGTCCCCTTCACGAACAGCAAGGAAGACCTCCTCGACGGGCTCTCCCGTCTCGACACGGCCTCGCCGCGGGGCCTCTCCTGGGAGTCCCAGTACCGCCAGACGGTCCAGGAGCTTCGGGTCTCCCGCGCCTCCACGCGCTCCTCGATCCTCAGGTCGTGGTCGGCCCAGGCGGCCGCACGGGAGCGCTCGTCCCTCGCGGAGCTCGCCCGAAGCGTCTCCGCCCTCGCCGCCCGCTCCGGCAAGCGGACGCTCCTGCTCGTCACCAACGGGTACGAGTGGCACCCCGGCCAGACTCTCGCCCAGGCCTACGGGCCCTCCCTTCTCCAGCAGTTCGACTACGACATCGGCGACGACCTGAAGGTGATCCTCGAGGAGGCGAACAGCTCCGGCATCACGATCCAGGTCTTCGACGCGAAGGGCCTCGTCGTCGACGTCGACGCTTCGCAGCCACTCTCCCCCGCCGTGAACCCCTTCTTCAAGGCGCAGAACTTCCGCGACTCCATGGCGGCTCTCGCCTACGAGACGGGCGGGTCTCTCGTGGAGAACCGGAACGTCTTCCTCTCCGACCTCGACCGCGTCTACCGCGAGGCGAGCAGCTACTATTCCGTGGGAGTCACGCTCGCGGGCGTCCCCGGCAAGGGCTCCAGGGACGTCGAGGTCCGCTGCACGCGCCCCGGGGTCGTCGTGAGGGCGCGGACCGGTTTCGCGGCGAAGACGGCGGACGAGGCGGCGATCGACCGCATCGAAATGGCCCTCCTCACGCCCGGCGCAGCCGGGGACTTTCCCGCCACGCTCCGGATCGGGGCCCCCGAGAGCAAGGGGGGGCCCGGCCGCCGGGTCGCAGGGTACGAGGTCGCGGTCCCGATCTCGGAGCTGACGTTCCGCGACGAGGGCGCGACGAAGACGGCGGTCATCGAGGTGTCCCTCGCCGCCGTCGAGGACACCGGGGCCCGCTCCACGGTCAAGCCCGAGCGGAAGACGCTCTCGATTCCCGCCGCGAGCTGGGAGAAGGCGAGGTCGGAGGCGTTCGTCTACCGCGGCCAGCTGAAGACCGCGAAGGGAAACCTCCGGTTCGTCGCCGGCGTCCGCGACGTCGCCTCGGGCCGGATGGCGCTCGCTTCCGCCGACGTCCGCGTCGAGTAGCGCCGCGAAGCTCCCCGGCGACGAGAAGGCCCCGGCTCGCGCCGGGGCCTCTGGGTACCGGAATCCCGTTCGGGTCTACTTCGTCTTCGCCGCCGGCGCCTTCCCGGAGGCCGGGGGGGCGGGCGGGGCGACGAGGGTGAAGGGCGCCTTCGCCTCGACCGTCTTGCCGGAGACGACGTCGGTGACCTTCAGCGACAGCGTGTACTCGCCGGGACGGAAGTACTCGCCGAGGTTCACGTCGACGATGGCGCCCGCGAGGTCGATGACCAGGGCGGTCGTCAGTCCCTGTCCCTCGGGAACGGCCATCGGCTCGTCCGGGGGCTGCGGCACGTCGATCGTGGAGCCGTTCTTCGGCTTGATCGAGATCGACCGCTTGAGGTTCAGCTTCTTGGTGGCCGGGTCCATCGTCGGGTTGTAGACGCGGGCCACGTAGGCGAGGCCGTCGCTCTTGTCGAGCTGGTTGTCCGCGCGGATGACGAACTTGCGGGCGGAGAAAATGAAAGCCTCGTCCCCCTTGGCCCCCTCGGCAGGCATGTCGTTGTAGGCGAGGAGGAGCTGCGAGATGCCGAACTCGGCAGGCAGGGCCGGGACGTTCACGGAACGGTGGGCCGAGACCGTCGCGGTGCCGGCGGCGTCGAGGACGGCCGCGGCGACCTCGTAGTCGCCGGGCTCGACCGGGAGCGAGAGGTCGACGAAGAAGTTGCCCTTGGACTTCTGGAGAACGGCGGCTTCCTCGCGGCGGACCACGTCCTTGCCGTCCTTCGACTTCACGAGGAGGGCGAGCTTCGCCTCCGGGGCGGGCGTCGCTGCGACGTCGCCGGGAACGGGGAGCTGGATCATGAGACGGGTCGCCTTGTCGCCGTACGCGAGCGGGAGCGTCGACATCGGCCCGTGCGGCTCCCTGGCCAGGAGCGCCTCGAGCGCCTCGCGGACGGGGGCGGCGAGGACGGGCCCCTTCGCGGCCTCGGCGGCGGCTTCGGCCGCGGCCTTCTGCTCGGCCTCGAACTCCTCGCGCGTCTTGTAGACGGGCGGCTCGGTCATGCCGGGGTTGACGAGGGCGGCCGTGACCGCCTTCTTCATGAAGCGCTTCACGTCCGCCGGCTTGTCGACCGACTCGGTGAGCGCGGACTGGTCCGTCGTGAAGGTCAGGACGAGCGTCTTCAGGCCGGTCCACTCCGGAAGCTGCGCCTGCTCGTACTGGAACTGGGTCACGACGGTCGTCCCGCCGCCGCCCGTACCGAGGAAGCGGCCTTCGCCTTCCTCTCCCGTCGGGGCCATCGCGGTGTCCTGGGAGGACGTGACCTTCGAGGCCATGGCCTTGGGAGGGCCGAGGACGATGAGGGTCTTCCCGCGCTCGGTGAGGGCGCCCCTGCGGTACCGCTTCTCCCCCTTGGTCCCGAGCGAGAAGAGCTCGTCCGCCTTGGCCGCGAGGGCGTCGAAGCGGAGCTTGAAGACGTTCTGCGCCGTCTTCTGGTAGTCGGGGTGCCTCCTGCCCCAGAAGAGGTTGTAGAACTTCTCGGCCTCCGCGTCGGACTTGACGTTCTTCCAGGCCTTCTGGTCGTCGTCGGTGGCGTAGTAGGTGAACTCGGGAGACTTGTCCCAGTCCTTGAATTTCTCCAGCTGGGCGGCCGCGGGGAAAGCGAGCGCCACGAGCGGGACGAGGGTCACAACAAGCCGCAGCTTTCTCATCCGCGTGGTCCTTTCAGGGGGGGTTCGCCGGAACCGGCGCATCCTTGGAACTATACCCCAGCGGGAGTCGAAGCCCTCCGCGGGATCCTCCGTCCGCCGGTCAGGCCCCCTCGAGGAGCGCGCGGACGAGGGGGTCGTCGGGGCGCAGCTTCAGTGCCTTCTGGAGCGCCCGCCGGGCCGCCGCGTCGTTTCCGAGCGCCCTCTCGGCGCGCGCGATCCCCAGCAGCGCCTCGTAGAGCTTCGGCTCCTCCCGGTGGGCCCTGCGGTAGGCCTTGAGGGCCTCGTGCATCGCTCCTCCCGCGAACTCGAGGTCCCCCTGGACGACGAGGAGGTAGGCCGAGGCCTCCCGGGTGTTCGCCGCCGCCAGGGCCGCGCGCGCCTCCGTCGTCCTTCCCTGGTCGACGTAGAGCGCCGCGAGGTTGTGGAGGAGCGCGGGGCGGTGGGGGTCGATCCGGAGCCCCTCCCGGAAGGCCTCCAGCGCGGCCTCCGTGTCGCCCTGCCTCCACCGCACGATGCCGAGGTTCGAGTGGAGGTCGGGGAGGGTGGGATCGAGCTTGGTCGCCCGCTCGAGGAGGACGCGCGCCTTCTCGTAGTCCCCGGCCCTGAGGGCCTCTACCCCGCGGTTGCTCGCCGAGATGGCGGCGACGGCGATGTCGTCGATGAGCTTCAGCTCGATGGCCGCGTCGTCGCGAGACATGTAGAAGTCGTAGACCGTGTTGTAGCGGCCCTTCGGGTGGACCGCGACCATGTGGTTGTAGACCATCACGAGGTCGCCCTCCCGCTCGCTCCGCGCCCGGCGGAAGATGAGCGCGGCCTGGAGCGGGATCCCGAGCGCGCGGCCGAACGCGATGAAGAGGTTCGTGAACGACACGCAGTTCCCGCGCCTCGCCGCGAAGGCCTCGGCCGCCGTGAACGTGGCGATCGAGTCGTACTCGAAGGCGTAGGACCTCCGGTCGAGGAGCGCCGCCTGGAGCCTCCTCAGGCGCTCCCGGTCGTCTCCCGGCCCGGCGACCTGCTCGGCCGCCTCGCGAATCGGGGGGGAGACGTACATCGGCATGGGGACGTCTCCCGGGTCGACTCCGCGGGCCGTCACGACCTCCCTCCAGCGTTCCGGCGTGAGGTTGAGGGCCGTCCCGGGAGCGGACGACCGGCATCCGGACGAGGCGAGCCCGCCGGCGACGAGGGCGGCGAGAATGACGGCGCGAGCCTTCATGGGGACTGTAGGGAGGATACCCTGCGGCCTGCCCGGCAATGCACAACGGGTGGTACGCCCCGGGCCTCCGACGGGTTCCCGCCCCGCCTCACCGGCCGGGGAGCTTGCGGCCTTCCTCGAGCCAGCCGCGGAGGTCCGCGAGAGAGCGTTCCCAGCCCGGTCCCAGCCCCGCCGCGTAACCGTCCCACGACGGCCCCTGCCCCAGGCCCTCCTGGTCGATCGTGACGCGTGTCCCGCCGTCTTCCTCGGTGAGGGCGACGGAGAGCCGCATCCCCGACCAGCTCTCCCCCTCCGGGTTCGAGAAGGTCAGGTCGCGGACGACGAGGCGGCTCCCCGGCTCGTAGGTCTCGAAGGTCCCGAGGACGTGGTACCCCTCGTCGGAGTCCTCGTCGGCGTACCAGCCGAGCCCCCAGTTGCCGCCGACCCGCCGGCCGACGACGGCGCCGTCCGCGAACCACGCGAGGAGGTCGGTGACGTCTGTGAAGGCGGCGAAGACTCTCGCCGGCCCGGCCTTCACGAGGATTTCCCTGCGAACGGAGCCTTCCACGGGCGGATCTTAGCGGCGTGCACCGGCGTGCGAAAATAGAAGGTTGTGCGCGGGCCCCCCCGCGGACACCCTCCGAACGCTTTCCCGCGAGGTCGCCGTGATCCCTGGCCTGAAAAGAGAAGTCGAAGCCGCCGTAGAGGAAGCCTGCCGCCGTCTCTGGGAGATCGAGCCCCCCCGGTTCGTCATCGAGACCCCGCCGAAGGTCGAGCAGGGCGACCTCGCGCTCCCGATCGCCTTCGAGCTGGCCAAGGTCCTCCGCCGCCCCCCGAGGAAGATCGCCGAGGAGCTGGCGCCCGAGCTCCGGCTCCCCCCCATCGTCGCGAGCCGGAGCGTCCAGGGGGGCGGCTACGTCAACCTCCACCTCGACCGCCCGAGGGCCCTCGCCGCGATGCTCCTCGCCCCGCCCGGGACCGGGGAGGCCCCGGGGAAGGTCATCGTCGAGCACACCAACATCAACCCGAACAAGGCGGCGCACATCGGGCACCTGCGCAACGCCGTCCTCGGGGACGTCCTCGTCCACCTCTTCCGCCGGCTCGGCAGGCGCGTCGAGGTCCAGAACTACCTCGACGACACGGGCGTCCAGGTGGCGGACGTCGTCGTCGGGCTCGAGCACCCCGCCGAGCTCGCCGAGCCGCAGCGGGCCGAGGCCCTCGCCGGCGAGATCCGGGAGATCCTCGCCGCCTTCCCGGACGACGCCCCGGGCGAGGCGCCCCGGCGGCTCGGCGACCTGACGTGGGACCTCTACGCCCTCGTGACCCGCAGCTACGCGGCCGACGCCTCGCTCGAGGAGCTTCGCAAGGAGACGCTCCACACGATCGAGGGGGCCGCCCTCGGAAACGAGCAGTCCGAGGAGAAGCGGGCGACGGCGGCGCTCGCCGGGCGCCTCGCCGAGGCCGTCGTCCGCTGCCACCTGAAGACCATGGAACGGATCGGCGTCTCGTACGACCTCCTCCCCCGCGAGAGCGACATCCTCGGGCGGCGCTTCTGGACGAAGGCCTTCGACCTCCTCGAGGCGGCGGGAGCCACCCAGCTCGAGACCGGGGGAAAGAACGCCGGCTGCTGGGTCATGAAGCTGGAGGGGGCGAAGGACTTCGAGGGGATGGAGGACGCCGACAAGGTCCTCGTCCGCTCGAACGGCACCGTGACCTACACCGGGAAGGACGTCGCCTACCAGCTCTGGAAGCTGGGCCTCCTCGGGATCGACTTCGAGTACGAGAAGGCCCCCTACGTCACGCCTTTCGGGGGCCCGGAGTTCGTCGCCTCCGACGGCGAGTCGCCCCTCTACAGGACCCGCCGCGACGCCGAGGGCGCCGACCCGTCGGCGCGCGGCCGCTTCGGCGGCGGCGACGCGGTCATCAACGTCATCGACGTCCGCCAGTCGTACCCGCAGAAGGTCGTGAAGGAGGCGGTCCGGAGGGCGGGCTTCCCCGAGGGGGCCGATCGCTCAATCCACTTCGCCTACGAGATGGTCGCCCTCACTCCCGCTTCCGCGGAGGCGCTCGGGGTGACGCTCTCCGAGGAGGACCGCGGCCGCGCCTACGTCGAGATGTCGGGGAGGAAGGGGCTCGGTGTCAAGGCCGACGACCTCCTCGAGCGGCTCGTCGAGAAGGCGCTCGAGCAGATCCAGGTCCGGGAGGCGGGGGCGCCGCCCGACATCACCCGCGCCGAGGCGATCGCCATCGGGGCCCTGCGCGTCTACATGACCCGCTACTCGCGGAACAAGGTCATCGCCTTCGACTTCGACGACGCCCTCGCCTTCGAGGGGGACACCGGCCCGTACCTCCAGTACGCCGCCGTGAGGACCGCGAACATCTTCAGGAAGCTCGAGGAGAAGGGGTTCCCGGGGCCGCTCGACGAGGAGGAGGCCGCCTCGGTCGCCTCGCTGGACGCCGCCCACCTCGACGACGGGCTCTGGGACGTCGTGAGGACCTGCGGCCGCACTCTCGAGACCTTCGAGAAGGCGGCCGAGTCCCTCGAGGTGTCGCTCCTCGTGAGGCACGCCCTCGCCGTGGGCGCCGCCTTCCACCACCTCTACCACACCCACCCGATCCTCCAGGCCGGGAACGAGGAAAGCCGCAGGGCGCGCCGCGCCGCGCTCCAGCTCGTGAAGACGACGCTCGACGACGTCCTCGGCGTCCTCGGCGTCCCGGTCCCGGAGAGGATGTAGTGCTCGCCGGCGCTGCCGTCCGCCTTCGCCCGCTGAGGTCCGACGACCTCGACTGGCTCGTCGCCACCGCCGGCAAGCCGACGGCGTTCGGCGAGTTCGAGCCCTTCTTCGTGGGCGAGGCCGAGAGCCTGCGGCGGCGCTTCGACCACGACGGCCTCCTCTCGGAGGACGCCACCCGCCTCGTCGTGGAGGACCGCGCGGGGCGGCGCGTCGGCCTGGCCGGCATCGACGACGTCGACCTCCACTCCCGCGTCGGACGGATCTCCGCCACGATCCTCGAGCCCGCCGAGCGGGGGAAGGGGCTCGGGACCGACGCCCACAGGGTCCTCGTCTCCTACCTCTTCCTCCACCGCGGCCTCCTCCGGATCGAGGCCTTCGTGGCGGCGGGGAACATCGCGGCGAGGGCGGTGCTCCGGCGGCTCGGGTTCCTCGAGGAGGGCGTCCTCAGGAGCCGGGTCTTCGCGCACGGCCAGCGGCACGACGTCGTCGTGCACGGCCTCCTCTACGAAGACTGGTCTCGCCGCTCCGCCGACTCGCTCCCGATCTGACCCGCGGCGGCCCTCGCCACGGCGCCCGCCTCGTCCGCGGCGAGGCGCCGGACGTCGAGGAGGAGCCGTCTCTCCCCCCCCGCGACGACCACCCCTCTGAGGCAGGCGGAGACCGAGGGCGCGAGACCTTCCGGGGGCGGAGCCTCCTCCGCCTCCACCGGCAGGATCCCCTCCACCTCGTCCGCGCCGAGGGCGGCGGGAAGGCCGTCCCAGGTGCCGGCGAGGAGGTCACGGGGGGGCGCCGATTCCCGGCAGGGGAAGAGGCGACGCCCGACGTCGATGACCGCCAGGAGGCCCCTGGGGCCCGCCACGAGCCCTGCGATCCAGGGGGGCGAGCCCGGGGCGGGGAGGAGAGAGGCGGGCCGGAGGATTCTCTCGACGTCGGCCGGGTCGGCCGCGCAGGCGACCCCGGCGGCCCGGAAGGCGACGACGCGGGCGAGGGTCACGAGGCGCGCAGCTCCGCGCCGACGCGGAACCGCCCCACCTCGTCCTCCAGCGACCCGGCGAGCGTCTCGAGAGCGGCGGTCGCGTCCTCGACCGAGGAGGCCGAGGCGAGGGTCTCGTGGCTCATCGCCTCCACCTCCGAGAGGAGCCCGAGGAGGCGGTGGCTGTCGGCGGTCTGGCGGCCGACGGCGTCCTGGATGTCGCGCATCAGGCCGACGGAGCGGTCCGCGGCGACGGCGATCTGGCCGGCGGCGCCCTTCTGCTCCTGGACGGTCCTCTCGACGAACCCGGCGAGGTCGCGGACGCGGCCGACGAGCTCGCGGATCCGCTCGGCCTCGCGTGTGTTCCTCTTTCCTTCCTCGGCGAGCGACCGGAGCCCCTCGCGCATCTCGGCCACGGAGGCGGCGCTCGTCGCGACCGTCGCGGCCTGCTCCCGCGAGATCTCGCGGATCGCCCCGACCGCCCCCTCCGCCTGCTCCGCGGCGGCCTCGATGGAGGCGAGCGCCTCGCCGGCGCGCGTCGCCGTCTCGACCCCGCGCTTCACGAGCCGGCCCTCCTCCTCGGCGGCGGCGAGCGCGGAGTCGACCTCGTCCCGCATCCCCGAGATGAGGCCTCCGATCCCCCGCGCTCCCTCGGACGTCCTCTCCGAGAGGCGCCGGATCTCCGTCGCGACGACCGAGAAGCCCCGACCGTGCTCCCCGGCGCGGGTCGCGAGGAAGGAGGCGTTGAGGGCGAGGAGGTTCGTCTGCCGCGCGATGTCCTCGATCATCTCCAGGATCCGCGCGACCTCCCGCGACCGGACCTCGACCCTCCCGACGGCCTCTCGGACCGCCCCGGCCGAGACCCGGATGGCCGCGACCGACGTCCGCGCCTCCTCGACGACGGCCCTCCCTCCGCGCGCCTCCGCGGCGACGTGCGCCGCGTGGTCCGCTGCCTCCCGCGCCGAGGCGAGGACGCTCCCGAGCGCCTTCTCGCTCCGTCTCGACGACTCCGCGAGCTCCTCCGCCCGCCGGGCGAGCGCGCTCAGCGTCCCGTCGAGGACGGCCGCTCCCTCCGCGAGCGACGCCGCCGCGCGGGCCCCTTCCGTCGAGCCGGCAAGGAGCCCCTCGGAGCGGGCGAGGAGCTGGGTGAGGGAGCCATCCACCTCGGCCACGGCCGCCGCCGTCTCCTCGGAGCCCGCGGCGAGGGTCTCGACGCTCTCGGCGATCGACCCGATCGTCGCGTCGAGGCCCCCGACGGCCGCCGTGGCCCCGCGAGCCGGGACCGCTCCTGGGAGGCCCGCTCGCGGTTCCTGATCGACGCGGCCCTGAGGCCCGAGACCTGCCGGTTCCGCTGCGCGTGCCCGCGCCGGACGGACGAGAGGAGGCGCGCGCCGCGCCACGCGGCACCCGCC
>CALMDF010000319.1 GCA_937864895.1 uncultured Holophagales bacterium
TGGACCCGAAGGTCATCAAGGGCCCGACGGGGGCGCCGCTGGCCGGGGGTGTCGAGAAGAGCAGCGACTTCCAGTTTTCGATCGGGACGACGTTCTGAGCGGGGACCCGCGTCGCCGGCCCCCCTCGCGGGGGGGGGCCGGAACCGGGTCGGTACAGTAGAATCGCGCGCCCCGCCGGAGGATCTCCTGCGGGGCCAGACACCGAAGAAGGAGTCACGTAGATGATCGGGAACCGGATGATCGTCGCGGGTGCGGTCGCGACGGCCGCTCTGCTCGCCCTCCCCGTCACGGCCCAGTCGGCCCAGAAGGTCGGCGTCATCGAGGTCCAGCGGATCGTCCAGGAATCCGCCGTCGGCAAGGAAAGCCTTGCCCGGATCCAGAAGGTCCAGGTGGCCAAGCAGGAGGACCTCGGGAAGCGCCAGACCGAGCTTCGAGACCTCGAGAAGAGGATCCAGGAGCAGGGCAAGTCGCTTTCCGAGGAGGCGATGGAGAAGCTCCAGAAGGACTACCAGACCAAGGCGCTCGACCTGAAGCGCTTCCAGGACGACGCCCAGCGCGAGCTCGAGGAGCTGCAGCGCAAGGAGCTCGGTGAGCTCGAGCGCAGGGTCCTCCCCGTGATCGAGGCCGTCTCGAAGGAGCAGGGCTACTCGATGGTCTTCAACAAGTTCCAGAGCGGGCTGCTCCACGCGGACGGCTCCGTCGACATCACGGACGCCGTCATCCAGAAATTCAACACGGCGATCGCGGCCGCCCCGAAGACGGACGCCAAGCCGGCTCCCGCGGCGGCCACGGCCCCGAAGAAGTAAGGGGCGAATGGCCGTCTTCCCTGCGGCGACGACGGCTTCCGCGCTGGCCGGGGCCTGCGGAGGCCGGCTCGTCGGGGACGGGGATCTCGTCGTCGAAGGGGTGAGGTCGCTCGAAAGGGCGGGGCCTCGCGACCTCTCCTTCGCCGCCGACGACAGGGCGGAGAAGGCCGCTTGCGGCTCGTCGGCCGGCGTCCTTCTCGCGAGGTCTGCCGCCGCCTTCCCGGGCAGGACGATCGTCGAGGTCGCGGACCCCTCGGCGGCCATCGCCGCGGTTCTGGATGCCGTCTTCCCGCGGCGCGCCGCGCGTCCTTCGGTGCATCCGACGGCCGTCGTCGCCGACGGCGCGCGGGTCGCGACAGGGGCCGAGGTCGGGCCGTACGTCGTGGTGGGCGAGGGGTCAGAGGTGTCGGACGGCGTGATCCTCGACCCGCACGTCGTCGTCGGGCGCCGCTGCCGGATCGGGAGGGGCGCGTGGCTCCACCCGCACGTCGTCCTCTACGACGACGCCGTGGTCGGTGAGGGAGCCGAGATCCACTCCGGGGCCGTGATCGGCGCCGACGGTTTCGGGTACGCCCCCGGACCGCGGGGGCTCCGCAAGGTCCAGCAGGTCGGGGGGGTCGAGATCGGCGCGAATGCCGAGATCGGCGCGAACACGTGCGTCGACCGCGCGACGTTCGAGACCACCCGCGTCGGGGAGGGGAGCAAGGTGGACGACCTCGTCATGATCGGCCACAACTGCGACGTCGGGCGGCACGTCGTCCTCTGCGGCCAGGTGGGTCTCGCGGGCTCGACGATCGTCGGCGACCAGTCGGTCCTCGCCGGGCAGGTCGGTACCGGGGGGCACCTCAAGATCGGCCGCGGCGTGAAGGCCGGCGGCCAGACGGGCATCTCCTCGGACGTCCCGGACGGCGCGAGGGTCTTCGGGACGCCGCACATGGCCCACCTGGACGCCTTCCGGTCCCTCGCCGAGCTCAGGCGGCTGCCGGAGACGGCACGCCTCGTCCGGGAGATGGCGAAGGACAGGGGAGCGAAGGGATGAGCTCCGGGACCGAGCCCGGCCGCCTCGGGATCCAGGACATCCTCAGGGTCCTTCCTCACCGTTACCCCTTCCTCCTCGTCGACCGGATCCTCGAGGTCGAGCCGGGGAAGAAGGTCGTCGGACTGAAGAACGTGACGTTCAACGAGGAGTTCTTCCAGGGGCACTTCCCGGGGAACCCGGTGATGCCGGGGGTCCTCCTCGTTGAGGCGATGGCCCAGGTGGGCGCGTTCATGCTGCTCACCGCCACCGACGATCCCTGCCGGCGGCAGCTCCGCCTGACGGGGCTCGACGCCGTGCGCTTCCGCAGGCCGGTGGTCCCCGGGGACCAGGTTCTGTTCACCGTCGACTTCGTCACCATGAAGAGGTCGATCGTCAAGGTGCGCGGCGAAGCGAGAGTGGACGGCCAGCTCTGCGCCGAAGCCGAGATCATGAGCCTCATCCACGATTGCGGGCCGGAGGAGACGGGCTGAATGCCGATCCACCCCACAGCGGTTGTCCACGAATCCGCGTCGATTCACCCCGAGGCCGAGATCGGGCCTTACGCCTTCGTCGGCGAGTCGGTCGTCATCGGGGCCCGGACGCGCGTGGGCGCCCACGCGGTCGTCGACGGGCCGACGGTTCTCGGCGAGGACAACGTGGTCCACCCGCACGCCGCCCTGGGAGGCCCCCCCCAGGACCTGAAGTACGCCGGCGAGCCGACGCGGCTCCTCGTGGGGAGCCGGAACGTCTTTCGCGAGTTCATGACCGCGCATCGGGGCACCGTGACGGGGCACGCCGAGACCGTGATCGGCGACGACAACCTCTTCATGGCGTACGCCCACGTCGCGCACGACTGCATCGTCGGGAGCCGCAACGTCTTCGCGAACTCGGCCTCCCTGTCGGGCCACGTCGTCGTCGAGGACGACGTGGTCCTCGGGGGCTTCGCCGTGGTGAGGCAGTTCTGCCGCGTGGGGCGCTTCGCCTACGTGGGCGGGATGACCCCCGTGAACAAGGACGTCCTTCCCTTCACCTGGACCTCGAGCGACCGCGACACGAAGGCCTACAAGATCAACGCGGTGGGACTCTCGCGCAAGGGCTACTCGCCCGATCGCGTCTCCTCGCTCCAGAAGGCCTACCGGATTCTCCACCGCAACCGGCACGACCACGCGGCGATCCTGGCGAGCCTCGGAGAGCTCGCCGAGTCGGCCCCCGACGTCAGGGTCCTCCTCGACTTCATCACGAGCTCGAAGGCGGGGATCCACGGGGCGTGATGGCCGGGGGAATCCCGCACCGCCGGGTTTCCCCGAGCCCGTTCCACGCGGATCGGAGGCTCGCTTCACCCGCGCGGGACTGACCGGGAAAGCCGCGCTCCGGGTCGCCGGGCTCCCCTGAAACGGAGGCGGAGAAGAAGAAGGGGCCGCGCGAGCGGCCCCTTCGGTCGTTCGGAAGAGGGGAGGGCTACTCGGTCTCGACGTCCGCCTTGCGGAGCTTGGCGCGCTCGGCGATGAGCTTCTCCTGAAGGGGCCTCGGGAGCTCCTCGTAGTGGGAGAGCTCCATGGTGAAGGAGCCCCGGCCCTGGGTCAGGGAGCGGAGAACGGCGGAGTAGGAGAGCATCTCCGAGAGCGGGACCTCGGCCTTGACGACCGCGTCGTCGCCGATCTGGTCCATGCCCGACGGGCGCCCGCGGCGGCTCGTGAGGTCGCCCATGAGGTCGCCCATGTACTCCTGCGGGGCGCGGACTCCGACCTTCATGATCGGCTCGAGGATGGTGGGCTTCGCCTTCTCCATCGCCTCCTTGTAGGCGAGCGAGCCGGCGATCTTGAACGCCATTTCCGACGAGTCGACGTCGTGGTACTGGCCGTCGTAGAGCTCCACGCGGAAGTCGACCATCGGAAAGCCCGCGAGGTAGCCGCGCTTGCGGGCGTCCTGGATCCCCTTTTCGACGGCGGGGATGTAGTTCCGCGGGATCGAGCCTCCGAAGATGTCGTCCACGAACTCGAAGTCGGCGCCTCGGGCGAGCGGCTTGACGCGGATCTTGCAGTCGGCGAACTGGCCGTGGCCGCCCGTCTGCTTCTTGTGGCGCCCGTGGGCCTCGGCGGGCCTCGTGATCGTCTCTCGGTACGGCACCTTCGGCGGGTGGAGGATGACCTCGACGTTCGACTTCCGCTTCATCCGGGCGACGGCGATCTCGACGTGGAGCTGGCCGGAGCCGGAGAGGAGGAGCTCGCTCGTGTCGGGGTCGCGGTGGAACTTGAGGGCGGGGTCTTCCTCGGTCAGCTTGTTCAGGGCGATGGAGATCTTGTCCTCGTCCCCCTTCGACTTCGGCTCGATGGAGAAGGAGATCGCCGGTTCGGGGATCGGGACTGCGGGGAAGCGGTACGGCTTCTCCTTGACCGAGAGCGTGTCGCCGGTGAGGGTCTCCTTGAGCTTGGCGACGACGCCGATGTCGCCGGCGGGAACCTCGGGAACGGTGTTCATCTGCTTGCCGAGCGGCGAGAAGACGGGGCCGAATCGCTCGGCCATCTCGCGGTTCGCGTTCCAGTAGGTGCCGTCGGCCTTCACCGTGCCCGAGTGGACGCGGAAGATCGTGAGCCGGCCGGTGAAGGGGTCGGAGATCGTCTTGAAGACGACGGCCGCGAGGGGGCCGTTCGGGTCGCAGGGGAGGACCTCGGTCGAGCCGTCCCTGCCCGCGGCGGCGGCGGGGAAGGAATCGGCGCCGGGGAGGAGGTCGACGATCTCGTCGAGGATCTTCTCGACGCCGCGCTCGTGGTCGCCCGCGGCCGCGAAGAGGACCGGGACGATCTTCCTGTCGCGGATCGCCTTGCGCAGCGCCGGGAGCATCTGCTCCTCGGTGAGGTTCCCCTGCGAGAAGAAAGTCTCCATGAGGGAGTCGTCTCCCTCGGCGACCATCTCGACGAGCGCCTCGTGAAGCGTCGCCGCGTCCTCGGCGAACTCGGCCGGGATCGGGCCTTCCATGGTCTTCCCGGTGTCGTCCGTGAGGAAGCCCCTCATGCCGATCAGGTCGATCGCGCCCCGGAAGCCCTTCTCCCGGCCGATGGCCGCCTCGACGCAGACGCAGGACCGTCCGAACTTCTTCTGGAGCTGGTCCATGACGCGGCCGCCGTCGGCGTTCTCGCGGTCCATGCGGTTGACGACGATCATCCTCGGGAGGCCGAAGTCGTCGGCGACCTGCCAGGCCTTCTCCGTCTGGACCTCGATGCCGGCGACGGCGTCGACGACGATGATCGCCGCGTCCGCGGCCCGCATCGCGCAGATCATCTCGGACGTGAAGATGCCGTAGCCGGGCGTGTCGATGAGGTTGACCTTGTGCTTCTTCCACTCCAGGGCCGCGACGGCGAGCCCGATCGAGATCTTCCTTTCGATCTCCTCGGGGTCGAAATCGGTCGGCGCCGAACCGTCGTCGACGCGGCCGAAGCGGTTGACCGCACCCGCCTCGTGTAGGAGCGCCGAGACGAGGGTCGTCTTCCCGACGCCGTTGTGGCCGGCGACGGCCACGTTGCGAATGGCGGAAGCGGGATACTGTTTCATGCGTGGTCCCCCTTGGCGAGGTGTCTCAAAAGGCCAGCATTATAGGGACTCGACGGCTTTCCTCGAAGCGTTGAAGTGAAGCCGGGGCGTCGCGGGCGACGGCCCCCGGCCGCCCGCGTTGACACCCTCTTTCGCCGGGACCTAAACTGCGGGAAACCGGGAGTGCCCGGGATCTCACTGCCGCAGTCGCGAACGGGAGGACCTCTGCCGAGCGTAACCGGTGCGCCCCCCTCGGGACTCCCGAAGAGGTTCGGTCGTTACGAGGTGATTCGCGAGCTCGGGAAGGGCGCCATGGGCGTCGTCTACCTGGGCCGGGATCCCGTCATCGGGCGGCTCGTCGCGCTCAAGACGATCCGGGCCGTCAGCGAGGACGACGTCGAGCAGCGCGAGTTCCAGGAGCGGTTCCTGCGCGAGGCGCAGGCGGCCGGGATCCTCTCCCACCCCAACATCGTGACGGTGCACGACGTCGGAGAGGACTCCTCGACCGAGACCTCCTTCATCGCGATGGAGTACGTCGAGGGCAAGAACCTCAAGCAGCTCCTGACCGAGAAGACGCCGTTCTCGTTCGAGCGGGTGGCCGAGATCATCGGCGCGGTCGCCGAGGCGCTCGACTACGCCCATCGCCGCGGAATCGTCCATCGCGACGTCAAGCCGGCGAACATCATCATCACGCCCGAGAACCAGGTGAAGATCACCGACTTCGGGATCGCCAAGACCGAGAAGTCGAACCTCACGACGACGGGGCAGTTCCTCGGCACCCCGAACTACATGTCCCCCGAGCAGGTGACGGGCGACGCGGTCGACGGACGGAGCGACCTCTTCTCCCTCGGGGTCGTCCTCTACGAGCTCCTGACCCGGAAAAAGCCGTTCACGGCCGACAACCTCACCTCCATCTCCTACAAGATCGTCCACGAGCAGTTCGTCGCGCCCGAGACTTACGACGCGGGGATCCCGCAGGAGTTCACGGTCGTCCTCGAGAAGGCCCTCGCGAAGGACCCGGCCGAGCGCTTCCAGCGTGGCAACGATTTCGCGCTCTCCCTCTACGAGTACAAGGCGAGGGAAGAGGAGCGGCAGATGCTGCGCGACCTCGGCCAGATGGTCGCGGAAGCCGAGAGGCTCGGGCCGGTGGCCACGGGCACGGCGCCGCCTTCGCCCCTCCAGCAGGCCCCTCCGGAGCCGCCGGCCCCAGCGGCGGCCGCTCCCGTGCCGCCGCCCGTAGGCCGCTCGCCATTCGACATCCTCGCGGCTTCCCCGGTCCTCCGCGAGAACGTCGACGAGCTGGCTACGCGGGAGGTCTCACGCCCGCTGCCCGCAACCGCCTTCGCCGCCCCTCCGGAAGCCGGTTCCCGCCCGGAAGAGCCGGGAGAGCCGGGAGAGAGGCGCCCGTCGGGCGACTGGCAGCTCGACGAGCCGACCCGGTCGAAAAAGCCCGCGGGGCCCGGCAGCCCCGGGCCGGCGGACGAAGTGGCGGGCCTCGACGCCGACGCGTCCCTGCCCGGTCCCGAGGTTGCGGAGAGGGCGGTTCGTCCGCCGCGGGGCCTCGCCGTCTCTCCGCTCGACGAGGTTCCCTCCGCCCCCGGCGTCGACGACGAACGGCCCGAGGGGGCCACCGAGATCATCGACCTGGCGGCCCTTGCGAAGATTTCGCCGGCTGCGGCCGGCGGTGTCGACCGCCCGACCGAGATCCTCAGGGTGGTTCCTCCGCCGGTCCCGGAATCGGCGCCCGAACCGGCCGCCGCTCCGCCCGAGGTGCCCGAGCCGTACGTCGATCGGCCCACCGAAATCCTACGGGCCATTCCACCGCCAGTGCCTGAGCCGTCGCCCGAGCCCGTCGCGAAGCCGCCTGCACCCCCCGCCCCGTACGTCGACCGCCCGACCGAGATTCTCTCGGCGATCCCGCCCGCAGCCTTCGAGCCCTCTCCAGAGACCTCCCCGGCGGCCCCAGGGCTGCCCGTGGCGCCCGAGCCTTACGTCGACCGGCCGACGGAGATCCTCAGGGCGGTTCCGCCGCCCGCCCCGGAGCCGTCGCCCGAGCCCGTCGCGAAGCCACCGGCGCCCCCCGCGCCGTACGTGGACCGCCCGACCGAGATCCTCTCGGCGATCCCGCCCCCGGCCCCGGCGACTCCTCCGGTCCCCGAGCGTCCGGCGACGGACCGCCCGACGGAGATCCTGCGCAGCCCGTTCCCCTCTCCGGTGGCTGGCGTCGAGGCCCCTCCGACTGGCCCGCCGGCAGCGTCCGGCGTTACGGGCGAAGAAGCGGCCACCGAGCGGATCGTCGACGCCCTGAAACTTTCCCGGTCCGCCGCGCCCGCCGCGCCCGCCGCGAGGGCTGCGAGAGCTGCGACCCCGGCGCCCCCACCGGCTCCTCCGGTGGCGCCCGCGCCACCCGGCGACCTCCCCCCGATTCCGACGCCTCCGGCGAAGGCGGTGGAACCGGAGAAGCCGATGATGAAGCGGGCGGTGAACATGAAGTTCGTCGTCCTCATCCTCGGTGCCGCCGTCCTCGTCGCCGCCGTCGTCGGGGGCGTTCTCTGGTCGAAGAAGACGGAGATCGAGGCCCGTGCCGCCGTCGACGAGGTGCGCGAGCGCGAGGTTCTCGAGCTCAAGACGCTGATGGATGGCGGGAACGGTCTCCTCGCCGCAGGGAACCCGGAGCAGGCCCTCGAGAAGTTCCGGGAGGTCATCCGCCGCAAGCCCGACTCCGCGGCGGCCCGCGAGGCCGTGGCCCGCGCCGAGGAGCAGCTGAAGGCAATGCAGGCGGGAGCAGAGCTGACCCGCGAGGTCGAGACCCGGATGGCCGCGGCGCGCGAGGCGGCCGAGCTGGGCGAGTTCGACCGGGCACTCGACGAGCTCTCGGCCGTTCTCCTCCTCGAGCCCGAGAACGCCGACGCTCTCGCGATCCGCGAGTCCGTCAGGGCCGCCCAGGAGGAGAAGGCCGCCGCGGACAGGAAGGCCAGGGCGGAGCTGGCGCGGAAGAAGCGCCCGACTCCCGTTCCCACGCCGACCCGGACCGCGAAGCCCGTCGTCCCCGTGGAGGTCCCGAAGCCGGCGACGCCCACTCCCGGAAGCGCGAGGCTCAGGATCGTCTTCCAGAGCCCGGCCCCCGAGGGATACGTGATGGTCCGGCGGAACGACAAGGAAATCTTCCGCAGGCAGTTCGACTTCGGCCGCAAGAGCTCCGGCGGGCTCGTCGAGGGCACGGTCGAGGTCCCGTCGGGCCCCGCGAACATCAAGGCCTGGGCCATCCCGACGGACCGGTCTTTCAACGGATACGAGCCGGTCGACCTCGTCATCCCGGGCGGCGAGACGCGCACGCTCGTCCTCGAGCTGAATGCCGCCAAGAAGCTCGTCGTCTCGCTCCGCTAGGTCTCTTCTCCGGGTCATCTTCCTCCTCGCGGCGGCCGGCCGCTGCGAGGAGGCGTTCGCGGCAGCCGCCGGGCCGGCGCCGTTCGGGCCTTCCAGGGTCCTGGCCTCGAGGCTCGGAATGGTCGTCTCCGCGGCCCCCGAGGCGTCTGCCGCCGGGGCGGAGATCCTCGCCGCCGGCGGAAACGCGATGGACGCGGCCGTGGCGGCGGCGCTGGCGCTCGCCGTGGTCCACCCGCAGGCGGGGAACCTCGCCGGTGGTGGCTTTCTCCTCGCGAGGACGCCCGACGGCGTCGTCCGGGCGCTCGACTTCCGCGAGACGGCCCCGGCCCGCTCGCGGGCGGACCTGTTCCTCGACGCCGCCGGGCGCCCCGTGCCGAAGGCGTCCACGGCGACGGCCCTGGCCGTCGCGACGCCGGGCTCGATCCGGGGCTACGCTGAGGCTCACCGCCGCCTCGGCCGGCTCCCGTGGGAAGCGGTCGTCGCCCCGGCGGAGCGTCTCGCGCGCGAGGGGTTCGTCGTTCCTCCCGGGCTCTCGAAGGACCTCGCCGCGGAACGAGACCTCCTGTTCCGGTGGGAGGAGTCACGCCGCCTCTTCTTTCCGGGCGGAGCGCCCCTGCCCGCCGGGACCCTCTTCAGGCAGCCCGACCTCGCGGCGACCCTCTCGAGGATCGCCCGGGAGGGACCGGAGGCGTTTCACGGCGGCGAGATCGCCGCGCGCATCGTCGCCTTCGTCCGCGCCCACGGGGGAGTCCTCTCGGAGGAGGACATCGCCGGCTACGCTCCGGTCTGGCGCGCCCCGGAGGAGATCCGGTTTGGCGCCCTCCGGGTCTACACAATGCCCCTGCCCTCGTCCGCCGGGTTCGTCTTCCGGTCCGTCCTCGCCCAGCTCGAGTCGGCCCGGTGGCGCGGTCGCGGCCATCTCGGCCCGGACGAGTACCACCTCCTCCTCGAGGCCGAGCGGCGCGCCTACGCCGACCGGAACCGGTGGCTCGGTGACGGGGACTGCCGGCCGGTTCCGCTTCGGGACCTCGTCGACCCCGCCCGTCTCGCGGCCCTCGGCGCCTCGATCGACCCGCTTCGCGCGACCCCTTCGCCGGCCGTCGAGGCCGGGCTCGGACGCGAGAGCGAGGAGACGACCCACCTCTCGACCGCCACGCCGGACGGGTTCGCCGTCTCGCTGACGACGACGCTGAACGGCTCCTTCGGGAACGGCGCG
>CALMDF010000320.1 GCA_937864895.1 uncultured Holophagales bacterium
CCCCGGTGGCCGCGCGCTGCGTCTCGTTGACGAGGTCGAGGAGCGCCGTGTCCTCGAGGCGCGCCCGGGCCGCCGGGAACGGGCCGGCGGCCGTCGCGACCGGCTCGGTCAGGTAGGCGAGCGCGCGCTCGTGGGGCGCGCTGGCGATCGCGGCGATCTCCGGGTCCGTCGCGACCGTCGCGTCGGATAGGAGGAGCTCGCCCTTCGCCTCGACGACGGTCGCCTTCCCTCTCCTTCTCTCGACGACGAGGTCGACGCGCACGAGCGCCTCCCCCCAGCGCCCGGGCTGCATCACGGGGACGCCGTGGATGCGGGTGAGGGGAAGCTTGCGGTGGGTGTGACCCGTCAGGATCAGGTCGATCCCCGGGACCTCCTTCGCGAGCCTCACGACGCTGTTCTCGTGGTCCGTGCCGTTCGGCTCCCCCGTCACCGGGTCGGATTCGAGGCCGCTGTGGATCAGGACGACGACGACGTCGCACCGCTTCGGGCCGCGCAGGTGCGGCACGAGTCGGCGGGCGGTCTCGACGGGGTCCTCCCATTTCAGGCCGGGACGGTTCGCGACCGGCTCCCACCCCGGGATGTTCGGCGTCGTCAGGCCGAGGACGCCGACGCGGACCCCTCCCAGCTCCCGGACGAGGAACTCCCGGAAGGCGGCCCTCCCGTCCTCGATCTTCAGCGTGTTCGCCGAGAGCCACGGGAAGGAGGAGTCCCGCTCCGCCCGCCGGAGGACCTCCATCCCGAAGTTGAACTCGTGGTTTCCCACCGTCATCGCGTCGTAGCCGAGGGCGCTCATCGCCGCCGAGACCGGGTGCCTCCCCCCGGAGGGACGCCGGGCTTCCAGCCACCCGACGGGGGCACCCTGGATCGTGTCTCCCCCGTCGAGGAGGAGAACGTGAGGCGCCGTCGCGCGGACCTGGCGGATTCGCGTCGCGACCCGCGCGAGCCCCCAGTCGCCCTCGGCTCCCCGCGCGTAGTTCCAGGGCAGCAGGTTCGCGTGCAGGTCCGACGTCTGGAGGACGGTGAGAGAGACGCGTTCGGGCGCCGCGCCGGCCGGGGCGGCGAGGGAAAGGGCGAGGAGGAGGGCGAAGAGGCGGGGGGCGTTCACGCGGGGCGCAGTCTTCCATCGCGCCGGACCGGAATCAAGGACGGGACGCTCCCGCGGCGGTATCCTCCGCGCGCCATGACCGCCCCGAAGAAGACGCGGCCCGCGCCCGCCGCCGACGTCCTTTCGCGCCTCCGCGCGGAGTACCCCGGCGCCGACTGCTCGCTCGACCACACCGACGCGTTCCAGCTCCTCGTCTCGACGATCCTCTCCGCGCAGTGCACCGACGCCCGGGTGAACTCCGTGACACCGGCGCTCTTCCGCCGCCTCCCGACGCCGGCCGCGATGGCCGGGGCCGGGCCCGAGCTCGAGGAGCTCATCCGCTCGACCGGCTTTTACAACGCGAAGGCGAAGTCGATTCGCGGCGCCTGCCGGACGATCGTCGAGAAGCACGGCGGCGAGGTCCCCGGGACGATGGAGGAGCTCCACGCCCTTCCCGGCGTCGGCAGGAAGACGGCGAACGTGGTCCTCGGAAACGCCTTCGGCGAGCCCGGGGGCGTCGTCGTCGACACGCACGTCGGCCGCCTCGCCCGCCGGCTCGGCTGGTCCCGCCACGCCGACCCGGTCAAGGTGGAGACCGATCTGAACGCCCTCCTCGCGCGCGAGGCCTGGGTCTTCGCGGGGCACGCCCTCATCCTCCACGGCCGCCGTGTCTGCGCTTCACGGACGCCCCGGTGCGCCTCCTGCCTGCTCGAGGATCTCTGCCCGAAGGCCGGCGTGGCCGCCGGGAAAACGACGAAGCCCCCGGCCGCCCCGGGCCGGGGGACCGGAAGGAGGGGGCGTTGATGCTCCCCGGAAGCGGTTCCATCGAGGTGATCTGCGGTTCCATGTTCTCCGGCAAGTCCGAGGAGCTGATCCGGCGCGTGACGCGGGCGAAGATCGCCCGGCGCCGGGTCCAGGTCTTCAAGCCGAAGCTGGACGACCGGTTCTCGGAGGTCGAGGTCGTCTCCCACACCGGCATGCGGCTGACGGCTCTCGCCGTCGCGACCTCCGCCGAGGTCCTCGCGCGAACCGACGACCGGACCGAGGTCGTCGGGATCGACGAGGCCCAGTTCTTCGACGCGGGCATCGTCGACGTCGCCAGCCGCCTCGCCGACCTCGGCAAGCGGGTCGTCGTGGCGGGGCTCGACCAGGATTACCTCGGGCGCCCTTTCGACCCGATGCCGACCCTGATGGCGCTCGCCGAGGAGGTCGTCAAGACGCGGGCGATCTGCGTCCTCTGCGGGGCGCCCGCGAGCCGGACCCAGCGGCTCGTCGCCTCGAAGGAACGGGTCGTCGTCGGTGCCGCCGGGCTGTACGAAGCGCGCTGCCGCCGGTGCTTCGACCCCAACGTCACCGAGGTCGACGGGAACCTCCCGTTCCCCGAAGAGACGCCCTGAAGAACGCAGAAGACGTTCCATTCACGGGGCTTATCGCCTTTCCCAGAAGAGCTGTGCAAATGCCTGTGAATTCGCCTGTCGAAAACCTCGCGAAGCCGCATGGCGAGCGGACTTCACACGGAATGCACCTCGCGCGGTGCATGAACGCCAAGTCATTGACAGCGCGAGATTTGACACATTTCGAAAACTGCAAGAGGCGCGTAAAGCCGCTTCCGGAGCGGGCCCGGACGAATTACACAGGAGGGGGTCCGCTGTGGCAGCGGTCTTGCCCGGGATGGAGGGCTCCGGACGACCTGATTCCCGGGGCTTGACAAGCCGCCCGGACGCCCTCCCGGACGCCCGGGCGGCCCGGTCCGGGGCTCATAGCCCGACCGTGTCCCTGTGGTCGCCGAACACCGTCTTCAGCGACTCGACGATCTCCCCGAGGGTGACGTTCCCGTCGACCGCCTCGACGATCGGAGGCATCAGGTTGCGCCCGTCCTTCGCCGCGGCGACGAGGTCGGCGCGAAGGCGTTCGACTCTTCCGCCGTCGCGCCTGGCGCGGAAGGCGGCGAGACGAGCGACCTGCTCCGGCTCGACCTTCGGGTCGATCGTCATCGTCGGGATCGGCGTCTCCTCCTCGACGGTGAACTCGTTCACGCCGACGACGACCTGCTCCCTCGACTCGATGGCCCTCTGGGCCTGGTAGGCCGCCTCCTGGATCTCGCGCTGGAAGTACCCCGCCTCGATCGCGGCGAGGGCGCCGCCCATCTCGTCGATGCGCGCGATGAGGGCCGAGGCGCGGTCGACGATCTCGGCCGTCAGCGCCTCGATGGCCCAGGAGCCGCCGAGGGGATCCGCCACGCGGGCGACGCCGGTCTCGTGGGCGATGACCTGCTGCGTCCGGAGGGCGAGGCGGGCCGCCTCGGCCGTCGGGAGGGCGAGCGCCTCGTCGCGGGAGTTCGTGTGGAGCGACTGGGTCCCGCCGAGGACCGCGGCGAGCGCCTGGATGGCGACGCGGACGACGTTCACGTCGGGCTGCTGAGCCGTGAGCGTGGAGCCCGCGGTCTGGGCGTGGAAGCGGAGCGCGAGGGAGCGGGGGTCTTCGATCCCGAACCGCTCCCCGAGGAGGCGGGCCCAGAGCGTGCGCGCGGCCCGGAACTTCGCGACCTCCTCGAGGAAGTCGTTGTGGACGTTGAAGAAGAACGTCAGGCGCGGGGCGATCTCCTTCGCGTCGAGCCCGGCCTTCACCGCGGCCGAGAGGTACTCGACGCCGTCCGCGAGCGTGAAGGCGACCTCCTGGACCGCCGTCGAGCCCGCCTCGCGGATGTGGTACCCGGAGATGGAGATCGTGTTCCAGCGCGGGACGTTGCCGGCGCAGAACGAGAAGATGTCGGTGATGAGGCGCATCGACGGCTTCGGGGGGAAGGCGTACGTCCCGCGAGCCGCGTACTCCTTCAGGATGTCGTTCTGGATCGTCCCCGACAGCCCCGTCCACGGCGTGCCCCGCCGGCGGGCGACGGCGAGCAGGAACCCGAGGAGGATCGACGCCGTCGCGTTGATCGTCATCGAGATGGAGACCTCGTCGAGCGGGATTCCGTCGAGAAGGGTCTCCATGTCCTCGATCGAGTCGATGGCGACGCCGACCCTTCCGACCTCGCCCCGGGCGAGCGCGTGGTCGGAGTCGAAGCCGATCTGGGTCGGGAGGTCGAAGGCGACGGAGAGTCCGGTCTGCCCCTGGGCGAGGAGGTAGCGGTAGCGGGCGTTCGACTCCTTCGCGGTGGAGAAGCCGGCGTACTGCCGCATGGTCCAGAGCTTCTTCCTGTAGCCGCCGGGCTGGGCTCCACGGGTGTACGGGAACGCGCCCGGGGAGCCCGGGTCCCAGCCCGAGGGAACGTCCCCCGGGGCGTAGGAGGGGCGGACCGGGATCCCTGAGGTCGTGGCGGCGTCGGTCTTGGTGGTGGACATGGTGCCGATGCTAAATTGAATCGTGCTGCACGAACACTCCGCGAGACGCCATCTCGACTTGCTTTGCGTCGCGTTCTCTGCCTTCTTCACGCTCGTCGCAGCCGCCCCCCTCGTGGCCGGCCCCCCCGACGAGTCGCCCGTGCTCGCGACGTTCGCCGAGGCGAAGAAGGCCTACGCCGCCAAGAACTGGGACTCGGCCGAGTCGGCCCTCCGGAGGATGGCCGAGCTCCTCTCGGCGCCCGGGATGGACTCCGCGCGGACCCGGGCGCTTCCCGCCTACTACTTCTACTCCGCCGCCGTCGCGTTCCAGAAGAAGGACGAGGAGCGCTGCCGCGAGCAGCTCCTCCGCTACTTCTCGACGACCCCCGAGGCGGGAATCGACCCGGCGTCCTACCCGAAGAGGTTCGTGAGGATCTTCGAGGCGACGCGGGAGAAGGCGGCCGAGGACGCACCCCCGACCCCGGCCGGGGAGATCGCCGGAGGCGTTCTCCCGAGCTACTCGACGCGCGACCTGGACGTGACGGCGATCCCCGCGAACACGGGCGACCCGGGCTGGGCGGAGGGCCCCGTCTCCGCCCTCCTGTCGGACTCGGAACGCCGGGCGTTCGCCGCGCTCACCGACGACGACGAACGGCGCGCCTTCGTAGCCCGTTTCTGGACGGGGCTCGACCCCGCCCCGGAGACGGCCGACAACGAGTTCCAGCTCGAGTTCTACCGGCGCGCGCAGTACGCCGACGCGAACTTCTCGACGGAAGCGACGAGAGGCTCCGTCACGGACCGTGGCCGCGTCCTCCTCGTCCTCGGCCCCCCCTCCTACGCGACCCGCGCGCCGATCCGCAGCTCCAACGACGAGATGAC
>CALMDF010000321.1 GCA_937864895.1 uncultured Holophagales bacterium
TCGTCCGCGCCTTTGCGCGGGAGGAGACCGAGGCGAAGAGGTTCGACGCGAAGAACCGCGAGTTCCGCCGGAGGAACCTCGGCCTGGCCCGGCTCAACGCCCTCTACTTCCCGATGCTCCAGGCGCTCGTCGGCGTCGGCTTCACGGCGGTCCTCTGGGTGGGCGGCCGTCAGATCCTCGCGGGCGACCTGACCGTGCCACGGTACGTGGAGTTCAACCTCTACCTCATGGAGCTCGTCTGGCCCGCGATCGCCCTCGGCTGGGTCGTGAACCTCTGGCAGCGCGGGTCGGCCTCCTGGAACCGGATGGCCGAGCTCTGGGCCGCCGAGCCGCTCGCCGGGGAGAGCGGAGAGGGCCCGCTGCCGGAGGGCCCTGTCGTCGCGACAAATCTGACCTTCGCGTACGACGACGGGCCCCCGGTCCTGCGCGACGTCTCGCTTCACGTCGAGCCGGGGACGACGGTCGCCCTCGTCGGGAGGACGGGCTCGGGGAAGTCGACCCTTCTCAACCTCCTCCTTCGCCTCGAGGAGCCCCCGTTCGGGTCGATCCGTCTCGGGGACCGGGACCTCCGGGAAATCCCGCTCCCGCTCCTCCGCCGCACCCTCGTCGCCGTGCCGCAGGAGACCTTCCTCTTCTCCGACACGCTCGCGGCCAACATCGCCATCGGCCGCCCGGGCGCGACCCGCGAGGAGGTCGAGCGGGCCGCGCGGGAGGCGGGCCTCGGCCCCGATCTCGCGACGTTCCCGAAGGGCCTCGAGACGATCGTCGGCGAGCGGGGGATCACCCTGTCGGGCGGGCAGAAGCAGCGGACCGCGCTCGCGCGCGCCCTCCTGGCCGACGCGCCGGTCCTGGTCCTGGACGACGCCTTCTCCTCGGTCGACACCGAGACGGAGGCCCGGATCCTCGAGGCCGTGAGGGCCAGGGCGGGAACGCGGACCGTCTTCCTCGTCTCCCACCGGCTCTCGACGATCCAGCACGCCGACGTCGTCGTCGTCCTCGAGCGCGGGCGCGTCGCGGAGACGGGGACCCACGAGGAGCTCCTCCGGGCCGGCGGGCTCTACGCCGAGCTGGCCGAACGCCAGCGCCTCTCCGAGGAAGTGGAGGCCGCGTAGCCGTGGCCGACCACGTTCCCGAGGACGAAGCACAGGGGCGGGGCTTCGACCGGGGCCTGCTCCGGCGCCTCTTCTCCCTCGCCCTCCCCTACCGTGGCTACGCCGGCGGCGCCCTCGTCGTCCTCTTCCTCGAGTCGATCGCGCAGCTCGCGGGGCCCCTCCTTACCGGGGCCGCCATCGACCTCGTCTTCACGCCGAAGGCCGGTCCGGCCGAAGGCGGGGCGGCCTTCGTCTCGCGTGTCCTGTCGAGCCTCGGGCTCGAGCCGCGCGGTCCCGCCGCGCTGGACGCGATCGCGGGCCTCTACCTCCTCTCCGTCCTCGCGACCTTCGGCCTCATGTTCCTGATGGTCGAGTGGACCTCGCGGATGGGGCAGGGGGTGATGTTCGACCTTCGAACCCGGATCTTCGGGCACCTCCAGCGGGCCGACATCGCCGTCTACGACCGGACGCCCGTCGGCCGCCTCATGACGCGACTGACGACCGACGTGGACGCCCTGAACGAGCTCTTCACCTCGGGGTTCGTCTCGCTGCTCGGCGACCTCGCCGTCCTCTTCGGCATCGTGGCGATCCTCTACGCCCTCGACCCGACGCTCGCGACGATCACGCTCGGGGTCCTGATCCCAATGGCCCTCGTGACGAACTGGTTCCGGAAGGGGGCGCGCGACACCTACCGCCGGGTGCGCGTGAGGATCGCCCGCGTGAACTCCTTCCTGCAGGAGCACCTCTCGGGGATCGCCGTCGTCCAGCTCTTCCGGCGGGAGGAGGCCTCTCGAGGCGCCTTCCGGACGGTCAACGACGACCACCGCGTCGCGAACCTCGAGTCGATCTTCTACTACTCGGTCTTCTACCCCGCCCTCGATTTCCTCTCTGCGGTCGGGATGGCGGCGATCCTCTGGTGGGGGGGCGGCGAGGTGATCCGGGGCTCGATGACGATCGGCGCCGTCGTCACGTTCCTTCAGTACTCGAAGCGCTTCTACCGGCCGCTGATGGATCTGTCCGAGAAGTACAACATCCTGCAGGCCGCCATGGCCTCGTCGGAGCGGATCTTCCAGCTCCTCGACGATCCTCCGGCCATCGCCGCGCCCCCGTCTCCCGCTCCGGTTCCGCGCCCGCTCCGCGGCGAGATCGCCTTCGACGGCGTCCGGTTCGCCTACAAGCCCGGAGAGGAGGTCCTGAAGGGAGTCTCCTTCCACGCCCGGCCGGGGGAGACGATCGCCCTCGTCGGGGCGACGGGATCGGGAAAGTCGACGATCGTCAACCTCCTCCTCCGCTTCTACGACGTCACCGCGGGCTCGGTGAAGGTCGACGGCGCAGACGTGCGGGGCTTCGACCCCTCCTCCTTCCGGGACGGGTTCGGCATCGTCCTGCAGGACACGTTCCTCTTCACCGGCACGATCGCCGAGAACGTCGCCTTCTTCGACCCCGCGATGCCCCGGGAGACCGTCGAGCGGGCCTGCCGGGACGTCGGTCTCGGCCCGCTCCTCGAGCGCCTCCCCGAAGGCCTCGATACGAAGCTCACGGAACGGGGCGGCGGCCTGTCGGTCGGCGAGAAGCAGCTCGTCTCCTTCGCCCGCGCCCTCGCTCGCGACCCGCGGATCCTCATCCTCGACGAGGCGACCTCGAGCGTCGACCCGGAGACCGAGGCGGTCATCGAGCGCGCGGTCGACCGGCTCCTCTCGGGACGCACTTCCGTCGTCGTCGCCCACCGTCTCTCGACGATCGTCAGGGCCGACCGGATCCTCGTCCTCTCGCACGGGGAGGTCCGGGAATCGGGGACCCACGCCGAGCTCCTCGCGAAGGGCGGCCTCTACGCCCGCCTCTACGCCCTCCAGCTGAAGGATCGCGAGGCGGCGGCGTAGGCCTTTCCCAGGCGGAGAAGGGGGCTTCCTTGATCCAGGTCTACGTCGACGCCGACGCCTGCCCCGTGAAGGAAGAGGTCTTTCGCGTGGCGGCGCGCTACGGGCTCAGGGTGTTCGTCGTCTCGAACGGGAGGATCCGCGTTCCCGCCGACCCCCTCGTCGAGATGGTCGTCGTGACCGGGCGCTTCGACGCTGCGGACGACTGGATCGTCGAGCGGGTGACCCAGACCGACGTCGCCGTCACCTCGGACATTCCGCTGGCCGCGCGCTGCCTCGAGCGGGGCGCGCGGGTGCTGGACCCGAAGGGAAGGGTCTACTCGGCGGAATCCATCGGCGACGCCCTGGCCAACCGGGAGCTGATGGCCTTCCTCCGTGACTCCGGCGCGGTCACGGGCGGTCCGGCCCCCTTCGAGCCCCGGGACCGTTCCCGCTTCCTGCAGAAGCTGGACGACCTCGTCCAGGCCATCCTCAGGGCGAAGCGCTGACGCGGTCCGCCGCAGCGGAGGGACGGGACTCGGCGTCGCAGGACCCCGGATCGTCCTCCGTCGGAGACGCGGGACAGCGCACGAACCTTGCATGTCCGCCCGGGGAGGACGGCCTTGATCGCCTTCGTCACGCTCTTCCTCGGCCTCGTCTACGGCCCCGTTCTCGTGGAGCTCTCCGCCGCTCCGGCCGTGTCGCACATCGAGCTCTTCGTGGACGGGAACTTCGTCGCCGAGGTGCGTTCCCCGTGGGTGACCCGGATCGACCTCGGGCCGGAGATCGTGCCGCGCGAGCTCGTCGCCGTTGCGAGAGATGGTTCCGGCAGCCAGGTCGGCGAGGCCCGCCAGTGGATCAACCGTCCCCGACCCGGAGCGGAGGCGGGGTTCGTGATCGAACGGAGCGCGCGAGGCCCCGGGCGGACGGCCCGGCTCCACTGGCGCTGCCTGACGGGGGCGCAGCCGGTCTCGCTGCGCGTCTCTTTC
Source organism: uncultured Holophagales bacterium (assembly GCA_937864895.1). Classification (GTDB taxonomy): domain Bacteria; phylum Acidobacteriota; class Thermoanaerobaculia; order UBA5066; family UBA5066; genus UBA5066. The sequence continues at coordinate 3,937 of CALMDF010000321.1, forward strand.
GACGGCCAGCCGCTCGAGGTGACGGACCCGGCCCGGATTCCCCTTCCCTCCTACTCCTCGGGAACGACACACATCCTCCTCGCCGAGATCGACTTCGCGGACGGCCTCTCCGCGACGGCTGTCGCGAGCCTCGGAGGGGAGCAGCAGGAAGAGGCGCTCCGGGAGCTGACGGGACTGCCGATCCGCCTCGAGGCGAAGGCGCGTCTCCCGAAGGGCGAACGGCTCGACGGATGGTTCGCGTCGGCGGGACGGACGCTCACGACCGCAGCGGTCGAGGAAGGACCCGCGGAGGTCGTCTTCGTCGTCGCGGGGAACGCCGTGAACGACCTCCGCGCGCTCACCTCGGAGCTTCGGCTGCCCGGGGCCCGCACGCTCGCGGGGACGATCGGCTTCTCGAAGGAGACGGGCTACCGCTTCGTCCGGACCGTCCCCAGTACCGTGGAGGACTCGAGAGAGACCGTGCGGCTCTTCCCGATGTCGAGGGTTGTTACCGCCGCCGACGGCTCGTTCCTGCGAATCGCGGGGGCCCTCGACCTGGCCGAGGTGTACGGCGCTCGTCGTCTCGCCGAAGCCGTCGCGGTCGCCGGGCTCTCCGCGGCGGGGCTGGAGCGCCGCAGGGCCGTCGTCCTCCTCCTCGGCTCCGGCGCGGTGGAGGAAGGGTCGATCGACGCGGCCCGCGCCCGACGTTACCTCTCCCGGCTCCGGGTCCCGCTCTTCGTCTGGTCGATCGGCCGCGAGGCGGAAGGGCCGGACTCCGGGCTCCCCGCCGCCGGGGTCCCGGGCGACGCCCGGCCGGACTGGCCCGAGGCGGTCCCCGTTTCGGATGTCTTCAGGTTCTCCGAGGCGGTCCAGGCGCTGAAGAAGGGTCTCGCTGCCCAGCGGATCGTCTGGGTGGAAGGCCGCCTCAACCCGGCCTCGATCGAGCTGACCCCGGCCGCCACGGGAGTGGCCCTGGTTCGCTGAGGGCTCCCGGCCGCCCGGGGGTCGCCCGGGGCCGAGCCCCGCCTCGCCCGCCCGGCCGTCGCCCCCCTCGGCGGACCCGAGGCTTGACCCCGCTGCCGCATCGCAATAGAACCTCGCCGCGGGGCCTCCCGGCCTCGCGGAGGGCGACATGGACCCGGTGAAGGACGCAGGCGAGCTCGAAAGAGCCTTCGGGGAGCCGTGGGCTCTGGTCTTCAAGCACTCGACCCGCTGCCCCGTCAGCTCGATGGCGTGGCGGGAGGTGGCCGCGTTCCGGAAGGCGCACCCCGAGGCGATCGTCCACGTCGTGCACGTCGTGGAGCAGCGTGCCCTGTCGAACGCTCTCGCGGCCCGGACCGGCGTGAGGCACGAGTCGCCCCAGGCGATCCTCCTCG
>CALMDF010000322.1 GCA_937864895.1 uncultured Holophagales bacterium
TACGGGGCCGACGCCGTCCGCTTCGCCCTCGCCGTCCTCTCGGGGACGGGCCGCGACCTGCCGTTCGGGCCGACCCGCGTCGCCGCGTCCCGGGCCTTCGCGACGAAGGTCTGGAACGCCGCCCGCTTCGCCATCGGGATGCTCGGCGAGGAGCCCGTGGCCGACGAGCCCGACTTCGCGACGCTCGGGCGCGTGGACCGCTGGATCCTCGACCGGCTCGCGACGATGGCCGCGAAGGTGAATGCGTCGCTCGAGGTCTTCCGCTTCGACGAGGCCGCCAACGCGATCTACGCCTTCTTCTGGACCGAGTTCTGCGACGGCTACGTCGAGATGGTCAAGCCGGTCCTGCGCGACGCGGACCTCCCCGAGGCCGAGAAGGCCAGGACTCGCGCCGTCCTGCGGCACGTACTCCTCGACTCGCTCGCGCTCCTCCACCCCTTCATGCCGTTCATCTCCTGCGAGATCCGCGAGGCGCTGAACGGGGACGGGGCGAAGCTGCCGGTCCTGCCGTACCCGGCGGGCCGGGAAGACTGGCGGGACCCGTTCGCCGTGGACGTCGTCGAGACGCTTCGCGAGACGGCGACCCGCGTGCGCAACCTGCGGGCCGAGCGCGGCATGGCCCAGACCGAGACCCTCGCCGCCGGACTCGAGGTCCCCGAGGGAAAGCTCGCCGAGGCCCTTCGCGAGCACGCCCCGCTCCTCGTCCACATGGCCCGCCTCGAGAGCCTCGTCGTGGCTCCGAAGGTCGACCTCCCGGGCGCCTTCCACGAGCACGTCGGCGTCGCCGGCCTCGTGGTGGCCCTCCCGAAGAAGGAGCTGTCGGCCGAGGACGCCGCGAAGATCCGTAAGGAGATCTCGGCCGTCGACCGGGAGGCCGAGAGCGTCGGGAAGAAGCTCTCCGACGAGTCCTTCCTCGCTCGCGCTCCGCAGGCGGTCGTGGAAAAGGCGAGGCGTCAGCTCGAGGAGCTGTCGTCGCGCCGCGCCAAGCTCGTAACGAACCTGGGGGAGGACACAGGCCTGTGACGAGTCCGCTCGGCCACCTGGCCCCGTTCGGGGGGCCGCATTTCGCGAGGGTCGCGAACGTCCTCGTGCTCGAGGAGGCGGAGTCCACGAACGACGTGGGGAGGGCCCTCGTGGACCGGATGGTGGCCGAGGACACCGAGATCTTCCCGACGTGCGTCGTCGCCCGGCGGCAGACGGCCGGCCGGGGAAGGTCCGGGAGGAGCTGGGAGGCGGCCGGGACGGGCGCCGTGGCGGTCTCCCTCGTCGCCCCCTGGCCCGAGGGACCGGGGAGGATCCACGTCCCGATCGCGACGGGCATCTCGCTCGCCCGTTCCCTCTCCCGCGCCTTCGGGGTCGACCTGAGGCTGAAGTGGCCCAACGACCTCCTCGCAGGCGGCCGGAAGGTCGGAGGGCTCCTCACCGAGGGGCGCTCCCTTCCCGAGGGACAGGGCTACGTCATCGTCGGCCTCGGGCTGAACGTCCGCGCGGGCCGGGACGAGCTCGACGCTCTCGGTCTCCCTTCCGCCACCTCGCTCGCGCTCGAAGGCGCGGACCCCGGGAAGCTCGAGGGGAACGCCGCATTCCTGGCCGTCCTCGCGGCGTTCGACGCGAGCCTCGGAGAGCAGGACGGCGACCTCGCGGCGGCGTTCGAATCGGTGACGGTTCACCGCCCCGGCGACGTCCTCGAGGTTCGCGAGGGGGAGAAGGTCGTCCGGGGTCGTTACGCCGGCCTCACGAAGGACGGTCTCCTCCGCCTCGAGACCGGGTCCGGCGTCACGGAGCTCATCTCCGGCGACGTGACGACCTTCTGAGGCCGGGATGGGCCTCCTCCTCGCCCTCGACGTCGGCAATACGAACACGGTCATCGGATTCTTCGACGGCGACGCGCTCGTGGCGACGGCGCGCCTGACGACCGTTCGGGACCGGACCTCCGACGAGCACGCCCTGTTCCTCCGGGCCGTCATCGAGGCCAAGGGGAGGAAGACCGCCGAGATCGACGACGTCATCGTCTCCTCCGTCGTTCCGCCGCAGGACTTCCCGATCCGGGCGGCCTGCCGCGAGGCCTTCGGCATCGACCCGCTCTTCGTCGCCCCCGGCGTGAAGACCGGGATGAAGATCCTCTACGACCACCCTTCCGAGGTGGGCGCCGACCGGATCGTGAACGCCGTCGCCGCCGTGGCGGCCTACGGCAAGCCGTGCATCGTCGTCGACTTCGGGACGGCGACGACGTTCGACGTCGTCACCGCCTCGGGCGACTATCTCGGCGGCGTCATCTGCCCGGGCCCGGGAATCAGCGCCGACGCCCTCTTCTCGCGGGCCGCCCGCCTCTCGCGCGTCGACCTCCACCGTCCCGACAGGGTCGTGGGGAAGAACACCGCCCAGAGCATCCAGTCGGGCCTCTTCTGGGGGGTCCTCGCCCAGGCGGAGGGGCTCGTCGCCCGGATCCGCGCCGAGATGGGAGAGCCGGAGATGAAGGTCGTCGTCACCGGCGGCCTCGCCCCCCTCTTCGCAACTTCGTCGCCCGACCTGGCCCTCGTCGACTCCGACCTTACGCTCCGCGGGCTGAAGATCCTCCATGACCGGAACGCCGACGCCCGCCCCCCCCGGCGCGACTGACGCCGCGGAGGACGAGGCTTCCTACGGCACCCGTGTCGAGGACGCCTTCATCTCCGAGCGCGGGACGCCGTTTCTCCTCGCGCCGAAGGACTGGCTCCTCATCCGCGGCTGGCGCGAGGCCGGGGTCCCGGCCGACACGGTGATCCGCGCGATCCGCGGGGCGTTCGAGAAGAAGCGCGCGAGGGGCGACCTCTCGAAGATCTCGAGCCTCTCCTACTGCGCCAACGCGGTGGAGGTCCTCTGGGAGATGGAGCGGCGGGGGCTCGTCGGCTCGCACGCCGCCCGCCGCTCGGCTGACGGGGAGGCCTTCGACGCAGGGCCGCGCCTGCGCTGGCTCGTCGAGGCGCTCGGCGGCGTTGAAGGGCCGTTCCCCGGGGGCGTCGACGCCGCCGACGTGGCCGGGGCCTTGCGGGACGCGGGCGTGGCCGTCGGGGCCCTCGACCCCTCGGCCGGGCTCGAGCCGCTCGAGGAGGCGCTCGCGAAGGCCGAGAAGGCGCTCCTGAAGAAGCTGGAGAAGGCGCTCGGGGACGAGGCGCGGGAGCGGCTCGCCGTCGAGGTCGAGTCCCAGGCCGGGGACGTCTCGAAGCTTCCGAGAGAAACGCAGAGGAGAATCCACTCGGCCCTGCGAGGCCGGGCCCTGCGCCGCATCTTCAACGTTCCTCCACTGACCCTGCTCGGAGAGTGACTGCCATGCCGCGAGAGCTGACGATCGAACGCGTCGTCCCCGGAGGAAGCGGCCTCGGCCGGATCGACGGCGCCGTGACGCTCGTCGCGGGCGGGCTGCCGGGCGACCGCGTCGTCGTGGAGCCGCGCCCCGAAGGGGAACGACTCCTCCGGGCGGAGGTCCTCTCCGTCGAAGCCCCGGGCCCGCACCGGCGGCCCGACGCCGAGGTCTGCCCGCGGGCTCTCGACTCCACCTGCGGCGGGTGCGACTGGCCGGCCCTCCGCCTCGAGTCGCACGGCGACCTGAAGAAGGAGCTCGTCCGGGACGCGCTCCGCCGAATCGGGCGCATCCCCGACACCGAGCTTCCGGAGTTCCGCTTCGTCCCGTCGCCGAGGAACTACCGGCTGCGCAGCCGCCTCCACTGGGACGGCGGCGGGAAGCTCGGCTTCCTCGCGAGGGCCTCCTCCGAGACCTCGGACCTCGTGACGTGCGAGGTCGTCTCGGAGACCCTCCTCGCGAGGCTCCCGGCGATCCGGGAAGCGCTTCGCGAGACGAACGTGCCCGAGGCCGAGCTCCAGACGCTCGAAGGGAACGACGGCACGCCACTCCTCGGTGCGCTCCGGAGCGAGACGAGGATCGCCGATCCGGACAGGGTGGCCGGGAAGCTCCACGGCCCGCTGGACGGCGTCCGCGTCATCTCGACGGGGCGGCTCGTCGCGAACCGCGGCCTCTCGTCGCTTCGCCTCGAGGCGGGGGGAGTTCCCTTCCGCGTCTCCGTCTCGTCGTTCTTCCAGGGGAACAGGTTCCTTCTCGGCGCGTTCCTCGACGAGGCCCGCGACGTGGCGAGGCGGGCGGCCGCGGGCGGCACCTCGCGCGGGGCGCTCGACCTCTACGCGGGGGCCGGCTTCCTCACGAGGCCCCTCCTCGAGGCCGGCTTCGAGACGGAGGCGGTGGAGCTGGACACCTCCTCCTCGGCCGACCTGGTCGCGAACCTCACCGCGTGGCGCGCGGAGGGGCTGCCGGGCAGGGGCAAGGCGATCTCGTCCCGCGTGGAAGCGCACGTCGGCAGGATGCGCGAGCCGGTCGACGTCGTCTTCGCGGACCCGCCGCGCGAGGGCCTGTCGCCTCTCGTCCGCAAGGCGCTCCTGAGGATGAAGCCCCGCAGTCTCTTCCTCGTCTCCTGCGATCCGGCGACGTTCGCCCGCGACCTCGCCGGGCTCCTCCCGCGCTACCGCGTCGCCTCCGTCACCCTCCTCGACCTCTTTCCGGGGACGCACCACGTGGAGACGCTCGCCGCGCTCGAGCGACGCCCGTGAGGCGGTCCTGGTCGCCGAGGGCGCCGGCGCCGGCCGTTCCGGCCGCCCTCGCCTTCGCGGCCGGGATCCTCCTCGCGGTCTCCCTTCCGGTCGCGCCGCCGCTCCCTCTCGCCGTCGCGCTCGTGGCTGCCTCGCTCGCCTCCGTGGCGGCGGGCCTTCGGGGAGACCGCCGGCTCGCGGCGGGCGGGGCGCTCGTCCTCGTGCTCGTCGCCGGGTTCCTCCGCGCCCGCCCGGTCCTCGTCGTGGACCGCGAGTCCGCGCGACGCACCGCAGCGGAGGCGGGGGAGGACGACGTCTTCGAGGTGAGGGGGCGGCTCTCGACGTACTGGACGAGGAGCGGCTCGATCTGGTCGGCCCGGCTCGACGTCGAAGAGGCCCGGCTCGACGGGGCCTGGGTGAGCCTCCCGGGCCGGGTCGTCCTGAGCGTCGCCGGCGGGACCGACCCCGCCCGCCTCTCGGGGCTCGGCGACCTCGTCCGGGTCCGCGGGCCGCTTCGTCTCCCCGACCGGGGCGCCCTCCCTTCGAGCCCGTTCGTCCTCGCGCCCGAGCCGAGGCTCCCCCAGAAGGGCGCCGAGCAGGTCGAGGTCCTCGATGGCCCGGGCGGCCTGCTCGGGCCGCTCGCGCGCCTCCACCGGGCCGCGAGCGCCCGCCTCGCAGCGAACCTCGACGGGGCCCCGCCGGACGAGCAGAGGGCCGCTGCCCTCGCCGGCGCCCTCCTCCTCGGCGAGACCTCCGAGCTGACGCCAGAGACGGTGTCTGCTTTCCGCGACGGCGGCGTGGCCCACGTCCTCGCGATCTCCGGCCTCCACGTCGGCCTCCTCGCGCTCGGCCTCGCGGCCGCGCTCCGTCCCCTCGGCGCCTCCGTCGCGACGCGCGACGCCATCCTCCTCGTGGCCACGCTCGCCTTCGCGGGTTTCACCGGCGGGCGGGCGCCGGTCCTCAGGGCGGCCCTCATGATCGGCCTCTACCTCGCGGCCCGGCTCATCGGCAGGCCCACCTCGCCGGCTCACGTCATGGGCCTTTCGGTCGTCGTCCTCCTCGCCGCCGACCCCTCGAACCTCTTCGAGGTCGGCTTTCTCCTGACGTACGCGGCGGTCTTCGGCATCGCGGCGATCGCTCCGCTCTTCGCGAAGCCGCTTCGCAGGAGGCTGCCGGCCCCGCTCGCCGACGGCATCGCCGCCACGCTCGGGGCCGAGCTCTGCATCTTCCCGATCCAGGCGA
>CALMDF010000323.1 GCA_937864895.1 uncultured Holophagales bacterium
TGACGGGGCGGGGCCACTCGCGCCCTCACCCCTCGATCGCCCCGCCGCACGAGCTGCCGGCGCCGGCGGTGCAGCCGAAGCAGTGCCGGCGCGTGACGATCTCGCGCGCGGCGAGGACGCCCGGATCGAGGTCTCGTACGTGGAGCGGCCGCCCTTCGGCCGAGAGGGCCGGCAGCTCGAGCATCTGGTTGAAGTCGCAGTCGTAGAGCGCGCCGTCCCAGGAGACCGAGATCGTGTTCCGGCACATCAGCCCCTCGACGGTCGCGGGGTTGAAGGAGTCGACGAGAAGCCTCAGGTAGCTCTCGAGGTTCCCGCTCGCCTCGAGCCACTCGAGGTAGCGGGAGATCGGCATGTCGTTCAGGGCGATGAGCCGGTCGAAGGTCACGCCGTGCTCCCGCCCGAGCGTCTCCTTCCACTCCCTCTCCATCGAGGCCTGATTGGCGGAGAGGAACGCCCCGACCGGGTTCGTCACCAGGGTCAGGGTCCTCTCGCTCCGGCCCGAGCCGTAGCCGAGGGCGTTGAGCCTCCGCATCGCCTCGAGCGACCTCTCGAACGTCCCGTCTCCCCGCTGCGCGTCGGTCCCGCGCCTGCGCGGGTGGGGGAGCGACGCGACGATCTCGACGCCCCGCTCGGCCAGCCACTCCGGGAGGTCGCGGAGCGAGGGGACGAGGAGGACCGTGAGGTTGCAGCGGTCGAGGACGTGCTTCCCCCTCCTTACCGCCTCGTCGACGAGGTACCGGAAGTGCGGGTTCAGCTCGGGCGCCCCTCCCGTCACGTCGACGGTGCGGGCCCCGGTGAGGTCGAGCGCCCGCAGGCAGGCGTCGACGGTCTCGCGGTCCATCATCGCGTCGGTGCGGTCGGGGCCGGCGTCGACGTGGCAGTGCCGGCAGCTCATGTTGCAGAGCTTCCCGAGGTTCACCTGGAAGATCTCGAGAGGTGCGGGGCGGAGGGGGAGCATGCCGGCCGAGGCGAGGGACCTCGAGAAGTCGCCGCCGTGAGCGGACGCCGCGAGGTCCACTCCGTCGAGGACCGCGAGCTGGGCCTCGGGCGAGGCGAGGCTCGAGCCCCGGGCCCGGAGCGAGAACGGAACGGCCCGTGGCCCGGGCAATGCCTCCGGAAAGGGGCGCGGCGGGTCGCTGCGCGACGGGAGTGAAAGGGCGTCAGGCATCCCGCGTGACGTTACATCGACGCCTTGTGGACGTGCTCGAGCATCTGGACTCCGTGGACGAGAGAGGCCCCGCCCCGGATCGCCACCCCGACGTGGAGCGCCTCGGTCATCTGCTCGAGGTCCGAGCCGTGCTTGAGGCACTCCTGGCTGTAGGCATCGATGCAGTAGGGGCACTGGACGACGTGGGCCACGGCGAGGGCGATGAGCGCCTTCTCCCGCGCCGACAGGGCGCCGTCGGCGAAGACGGCGCCGTAGTAGTCGAAGAACTTCTTCGCGAGCGCGTCGTTTCCCTCGCCGATCGAGGCGAACTTCTGCAGGTGCTCGGGCTTGTAGTAGGTCTCCACGGTCGGCTCTCCTCCGCGGCGATTCTAGAGCGGCGGCTCCTCGTGGACGCCTCGCGTCGACCCGGCAGGTCGAGCGTGCGCGAACGCCTGTCTCGCGACGACCCAGAGAATCCGGCTTCCCGCCCCGACGACGCCGCGGAGAGTGCCCGAGATCTTGGAGGTGCCGATCCGCTTGCGGTACGAAACCGCGACCTCGCCGACGGGGAGGCGTGCACGAAGGGCCTTCGCCTGCATCTCCACCGTCCAGCCGTAGCCGGTCTCCGACATGCACAGCGCATCGAGGGCTTCGCGCCTCACCGCGCGAAACGGCCCGAGGTCCGTGAAGGACGCCCCCCACCGGAGGCGAAGGAGGAAGCAGGCGAGCGCGTTGCCCGACCGCTGGACCGGGGTCAGCGCGCCCCGCTCGGCGCGGCCGCGGAAGCGGACGCGGGAGCCGACGACGAGCTCCGCCGTGCCGTCGAGGATGGGGTCGACGAGAAGCGCCGTCTCGGAGAGGTCGTCGCTCGCGTCGCCGTCGGAGAAGACGATCACGTCGCAGTCGCGGGTCTCGTCGAGGCCGGCGAGGCAGGCGTACCCGTAGCCCCGCCGGTCCGCGACGACCACGAGAGCGCCCGCGGCACGCGCCTCAACGGCGGTCCGGTCGCGGGAGCCGTTGTCGGCGACGACGATCCGGTCGACCCAGGGGGGAGCGGAGCGGACGACCCGGCCGATGGCCTGCTCTTCGTCGAGAGCCGGAATCACGAGCCCGATGCTCAGCCCGCCTCTCACGACTCGACGGTGCCGTTCGAGGAAAGAGCCCGTCGCCGCAACCGTTGCAGGGCGATCCACGCGAGCGCCGTCCAGACCGGCAACCACTGGAGCGGGACGACGAGACGGTCGAAGAGGGCGGCGTGGCCCGCGTACTCGAAGGCGAAGGAGAGGTCGTAGAGCGGGAGAGTCGCCGTCAGGACGAGGAGGACGCCGGGGGCGAGGGTGAGAAAGGGGAGGAGCCAGGCGAAGTACCAGGGAAAGGCCGTGGGACCGAGGAGGAGGAGCGCCGCGGGAACGACCGAGGCGCGACGAACGAGCGCGACGGGACTCGACGAAGCGGTCCTCGCGAGGACAAAGGCGATCCCGGCGAAGGCGGCCGCGAGGGCGACGCGCACGCCCGCCGGGCCGAGGAGCGGCGCCAGGAGCGCGGAGAGGACGGGGAAGAACGCGCCGTTCATCGCCCAGCCGCCCGCGTAGGCGATGACGCCCGCGGACGGCCCCGTGGCGTGGACCGCCATCGGGAAGAGGAGGGTCGCCGTCAGGGCGGCGTAGAGCGTCGCGGCCGCCGCGCTCTTTCTCGACGGCTTCAGGCCCGGCACGAGGAGGACCGGCGCGAGAAGAACGGGCCAGAGCTTCACGCCCGTGGCCAGAGCGAGGAAGACGGCCGCGCCGAATGTCCGGCCGCGCAGCCGCAGGAGGAACGCGGCGAGGAGGAACGGGACGAGGAGGATGTCCATGTGCGCGGCGTTGAGGGTCTCCCGGACGAAGAGCGGGTTCCACCAGTAGACGAGGACGAGGGCGGGGGACAGAGCCAGCTCCTCCAGAAGGAGGACCAGGAGGAGGGCGGACGCGAGGTCGAAGAGGAGAAGGACTCCGCGCAGCGCCGGGAGGCTGAAGGGCTGGAGGCGGTGCGCGAGGAGAAACGCCGCCTGGGGGACGGGCGGGTAGATCGTCGTCAGCGTCGAGTGATTGACCCGGCCGAGGACGCCGCCCGAGTCGAGCGACTCGACGAGGAGAGACCGCGGGACGGCGACGGACCCGTCGAGGACGGCCGAGGGCGGGAAGGCGTACGGGCTCAGGCCCGAGGCAGTGACGGCGCCGTCCCAGAGATACCGGTTGAAGTCGTCCTCGAGCACGGGTGAAGAGGGGAGCGCGATGGCCCTGAGGACGAGCCCGGTTCCGAGGAGGAGCGCCGTTCGAGGGGGCGGTCTCCGCCCGGTCGCCACCAGCCGGACGGCCAGGAGGTAGACGGCTCCGGCCGCCACCTGGAGCGAAACGAAGAGGACGATCGGAGCGGGGCCCGGCGTACCCGGTCCGGCCAGGAGCGGCGCAACGAGAATGAGTGCCAGGCCCTGGAGGACGACGAGTGACGCCGCGAGGCCAGGAAGCGGCCCCGTTCCGGCCGGGCCATCCCGCGAGGGTCGATCCGGGGTGGTCAGCGCGAGCCGCTCCCACGCCGGGTACCCGGAGGCGGCTCGCTGCTCGGGATCGGCTTCCCCGCGAGGAGCGCCTCGATCGCCTCGGGATCCACGGCATGGGTGCGGGAAACGATCTCTCCTCCTGCGTTCAGCAGCAGGACGGTTGGCGTACCCGAGACCCGGTAGGCCGAAAGGGCCTCCTGTTCGGTGTCGAAGAGGACCAGGTAGGGGAGGGCGTTCTCCTTCACGTAGCCGCGTACCGCCTCGAGCGTTTCCCGGATTCCGGCGTTCACGGTGACTAACTGGAGAGCGGTCCCCCGGAATCGTTCGTGGGCCGCCTTGTACGACGGGACCTGCTGCCGGCAGGACGGGCACCACGACGCCCAGAAGATCAGCATCGACGGTTTTCCCGCGACAAGCTCGGCGAGCTGCGTGTTCTTCCCGTCGAGGGTCTGAACGGTCGCAAGGGGCGCCTTCGTGGCAGGAAGAGACTTGCCCTGTGCCGCCGCGCCGCGGGCCGGGGCGGCGACGAGGGCGGCGGCGAGAAGAGCCGTGGCGAGGCGGGTGCGTGTCATTCGTTCTCCTTCAATCGGCGGTCGGGGCCGGCGTCTTCTTTTCGAGGTCCACGACCCGCGTGTCCGGGTGGAACGTGTACCAGGCGAACCAGAACATCCGGTGCGCGACGACCTCCCGGCCGTCGCTCGCGCGCACCGCGCGAACGGTGCCGTCCGCGAGGCGCGAGACCTCGAGGCGCACGCCTCCGGCGTCGACGGCGACGGAGCCCCCGTCGCCCAGGCGGCGATCCGTCACCGCGACGGAGCCCTTCTCGAGCTCGATGCCCCAGACGACCTCCTTGCCGGGAAGCGCCCGCGAGGTCCGGGTGACGGGGAAGAGGATCTTCTGGGACGTGGCGTAGTCGCCGTAGGCATTACGGGACGGACGAGCATCTCCGGTGACGAGGACCGTCGTGCCGGGGTGGGCGGCGCGCCAGCGGGCCCACGTGGTGACGGCGACGGAGATGGACTCGAGACGCTTGCCCCGCGAAGGTCCCACGAACGCCGTGCCCGTCACCTGCTGCCAGAGGCTCCGCGTGCGGCGGTCGTAGAAGACGAGGTCGCTCTCCCGGAGGAGCCCCGAGACGCCCAGCTCCACGGGCGTGCCGTCGAGGACCCGGCGGAAGGCGATGCCGGAGCCGCAGAGCGGACACCAGGTGACCGCGACCGGCTCGCCCGCGATCACGTCGTTCACGATCTCGTGCCGGTCGAGGACCCAGACGGGGTAGGCGCGCGCCGTTCCCCCGCGCACGAGGCCCAGGACGAGGTCCTCGTCGTGGAGCTCGGGCTTCTCCCCGGGAGCCGTGAAGCGGGGCGCGTCGATGGATGGGATGCAGTCCCGGCGGGGGCACCCTTGGGTGAGCTCGGACAACGGGACGTCCGAGGACGACTTCTCCGTGTAGCCGAAGTCCTCCCTCAGGATGTCGTGCGGCCAGCGGCGCGCGGCGGCCTCGGCCGGGCCGGTCGCGAGCGCGACGGCGAACGTCGCAGCCAGAAGTCGTAGCAGGCGGCTCGATCTCATCCTCACCTCCCGGGGCGTACCTTCGATGCCGGAGGGTCCCGGCCGGTTTCGGCGGCGCGCCGGACGGGGGCGGCCGCCGGGGCCGCGAAACGGCGGCGACCGCGCCGGCATCCGAGAAGGCAAGGAGAACCCACGTGTCCGAACGCATCCCCCTCCTCGATCCCACGAACGCACCTTCCCCCGTCAGCGAGACCTTTGCCGCCGTGAAGGCGAAGATCGGCATGGTGCCGAACCTCTACCGCGTGATGGGCCAGTCCCCGGCGGCCCTGAACGCCTACCTCGCGATGGGCGCCGCGCTCGAGACCGCGAGCCTCGAGCTTCCTCTTCGCGAGAAGCTCGCCCTCGCCATCTCGCAGCAGAACGGCTGCGCCTACTGCCTTTCCGCCCACTCGGTCATCGCGAAGATGGCGGGGGTCCCGCCCGAGGCGATCCGCGACGCGCGCGCGGGCCTGGCGACGGCCGGCCGGGAGGCCGCGGCGGTGGCGCTGGCAAAGAGTCTCGTCGAGAAGCGAGGCTGGATCGACGACGCCGAGCTCGCCGGCTATCGCGCCCAGGGCCTGACCGACGGCGAGATCGTCGAGGTGCTGGCCGTCGTCGCGCAGACGACGTTCTCGAACTACACGAACCACCTCGCGCACACGCCGATCGACTTCCCCCTCGCCGAGGGCCTCCCGCAGAAGTGAGGAAGAAGCGGGCCAGCCGGTCCCGCGACGCGGCTGGCCCGCTCGTCTCCGAATCGTGGCTTCGCCCGGGAGCCACTTCGTCCGGGCACCGATTGACACGTACGGGCCTTCACCCGACGATCGGATTGATGACGCGGAGTCTCGAGCGGGCGGCCCGCGGTGAGAGCGTCGCGATTTCGACAGCCCGGGAGGCCGGCGGCTTCTGACCGGCCGGAGGGGTGGACGTGCTCGAGAGGTCCTCTTTCGTCGTCGCTGGCCTCGCGGCCGTCGGCGTGGCTCTCTTCCTCCTGGAGCGCTTCGTGCCGCTCCGCGCTGCGAAGAGCCGGCTCGTCGGCCGGCTCCTGGTCAACCTGGTGTTCTCGGCGCTGGCCCTCGCGGCCGTCGCACTCTTCGTGCGCCCGGCGGTGGAGGCCTCCTTTGCCCGCCTCGCCGAAGGCCCTTTCGGGCTGACGCGCTGGATTCCTCTTCCGGCGCCCGCGCAGGGGGTCCTCGGGTTCCTGCTGATGGACCTCTCCTTCTACTACTGGCACGTCCTCAATCACCGGGTGCCGCTCTTCTGGCGCTTCCACAACGTCCACCACCTGGACCCGGACCTGGACGTCTCGACTGCGCTGAGGTTCCACTTCGGGGAGCTTGCCTTCTCGGCCGCGTTCCGTATCGCGCAGATCCTCGTGATCGGAGTCTCCCCGTGGGCCTATGCGGCCTACGAGATCGTCTTCCAGGCCAACACGCTCTTCCAGCACGGCAACGTGCGGCTGCCGATCCGCGTCGAGCGGGCGCTCAACAGGCTTCTCGTGACGCCGCGGATGCACGGGATTCATCACTCCCGGGTCCGCCGGGAGACGAACTCGAACTACGGCGTGGTCTTCCCGTGGTGGGATCGCCTGCACCGGACCCTCGGGCTCGACGTCCCGCAGGCGGACGTCACCATCGGCGTGCCGGGCTACTCGGAGCCCGAGGACAACGGCCTGTGGAACGCCCTCTGCCATCCGTTCCGCGGGCAGCGGGACTACTGGAGCCTGCCCGACGGAAACGTCGTCGAGCGCGAAGCCTCGTGCCGGACCGGCGAGCCTCACCGGCTCGCGGAATGACCCCCCGCCACGGCGGAGGTCAGGCCGCTTTCGCGTCCATCGATTCCGACCGCGTCTCCTCGGCCGGGACGAACCGCCGGACGAGGACCTCGTCGAGGGAAAGGACGCCTGCCCCGAACGCGGCGAGGTATCCGAACCCGAGGAGGTAGAGGAACTCCACCGCCCCGTAGAGGTCCCCGGCGGTCGCGAGCTCTTCGCGCTTCGC
>CALMDF010000324.1 GCA_937864895.1 uncultured Holophagales bacterium
CGGCGGATCGTGATCCACGACGAGGCCCGGTCCGCGGCCCTGCCGCCGGGGACGGACGTGAAGGTGGAGACCCGGGTCGAAGCTCCGTCGGTCGCCGTGAAGGAGGAAGGCGAGCACGTGAAACGCTTCGTCGTGACGACGGTCCAGACGAACGGCGACGGCACGACGCACTCGACGAAGAGCTTCACCTCGACGGGCGCCGCGGGGTTCCTCTTCGTCGAAGGACCGGCCGAGAGGACGCGCATCCCCATCCCGGGAGTCGGAGTGAAGGAAGCCGTGACCCGCTTCCGGACGAGGCTCCTCCTCGGCTCGCTCGGTATCGTCGGCGTCGGCCTCCTGGCCGCCGCCTTCGTCGCGCACCGGGTGACGCGGCCCCTGGCAGAGCTGGCCCGCGCGGCGCGGACGGTCGGGGAGGGGGCCTTCGGCGCCCAGGTCGCGACGCGGGAAGGGGGAGAGGTGGGCGGGGCGATCGCCGCCTTCAACCAGATGTCCTCCCGCCTCGAGTCCCTCGAGAAGGAAGCTCTGGAGCTGAAGGAGCGCGAGCACCTCGGCGAGATGGGAGAGGTGGCGCGCGGGATGGCGCACGCCCTGCGCAACCCGCTCCACGCCGTCGGCCTCTCCCTGGACGAGCTGGCGGCGCGCCTCCCCGACGACGCCGACGCGGCCGCCGTCGCGGCCGCCGCGCGGCGGCAGATCGCCGGTGTGGACGGGACGATCCGCTCCTTCCTCGCCCTGGCCGCGGGGGGGGGCTCGGAGGAAGAGGTCGACGTGCGGGGGCTCGTGGAAGAGGTCGCCCTCGCCGCTCTCCAGGAGGCGCGCGGGCGGGTCCGCGTGAGCGTCGTCCCGGGAGACGACCGGCCGCGCCTGCGCGGGGTCGCGCCGGAGCTGCGTGCCGCGCTCCACGCGCTCGCCGTCAACGCCGTCGAGGCGAGCCCCGACGGCGGAGAGGTGACCGTGCGCGTCGAGACGTGCGACGGGGGGACCGTCCGGCTGACGGTCGAGGACGAGGGCCCCGGCCTTCCTGCCGAGGTGAGGTCGCGACTCTTCACGCCCCACGTCACGACGAAGCCGAGCGGTTCGGGGATGGGCCTGTTCCTCGCCTACCGCATCGCCACGGCGCGGTACGGCGGAAGCCTCGTCCTCGAGGAACGCGTGCCACGCGGGACGAGGGCCGTCTTCAGCGCCGGCCCGCGCGCGGGGGGGCGCCCTGCCTGAGGCCCGCCTCCTCCTCGTGGAGGACGAGATCGACCAGCGGAAGCTGGTGGCCGGAATCCTCAGGGGCGAGGGCTACGCGGTGGCCGAGACGGGCTCGGTCGAGGCCGCGCTCGCCGACCTCGCGGCCGCCCCGGTCGACCTCGTCCTCTCCGACTGGAAGCTCCCCGGGCGCGACGGGATGGACCTGCTCGGCGAGGTGAAGGCGCGCTTCCCGGAGACGGGCTTCCTCATGGCGACCGCCTACGGGACGATCGCGCACGCCGTCGCGGCCCTCAGGGCCGGGGCGGACGACTACCTGACGAAGCCGTTCGAGCGGGCGGCGCTCCTCCTCGCCGTCGAGCGGACGCTTCGTTCGAGGCGCCTCGCCGACGAGAACCGGCGCCTCTCCGAAGAGGTGAGCGACCGCGACCGACTCGTCGACCTCGTCGGGAAGAGCCCCTCGATGGTGAAGCTCTACCGGCAGGTGGAGAAGCTCGCGGGGACCGACGCGACGGTCCTCCTCGCGGGGGAGAGCGGCACTGGGAAGGAACTCGCGGCGCGCGCCCTCCACGCGCTGTCGCGCCGCCGCACGGGGCCGTTCGTGGCCGTGAACGCCGCGGCGATTCCCGAGACCCTCGTCGAGGGCGAGTTCTTCGGCGCCGAGAAGGGGGCCTACACCGGGGCCGACCGGATGCGGAAGGGGAAGCTCGAGCAGGCCCAGGGGGGGACGCTCTTCCTCGACGAGCTCGGCGAGCTGCCGCTGACGCTCCAGCCGAAGCTCCTCCGGGCCCTCCAGGAGGGGGTCATCACGCGGCTCGGCGGCTCGGGGGAGATCCGGACCGACGCCCGGATCCTCGCCGCCACGAACCGCGACCTCGCGCAGGAAGTGGCCGCAGGGCGGTTCCGCGAGGACCTCTACTACCGCCTGAACGTCGTGTCCGTGACGCTTCCGCCGCTCAGGGAGCGGCGCGAGGACGTCCCGCTCCTCGTCCGCCACTTCGTCGCGAGGTCCGAGCGGCGCTACGGCATCCGCGTCGAGCCGTTCCCGTCGGCCCTCCTCTCGAGGCTCGTCGACCACGCCTGGCCTGGAAACGTCCGCGAGCTGGCGAACGTCGTCGAGCGGCTCGTCCTCCTCTCCGAAGGGGGCCGCGTCTCCGAAGGCGACCTGCCCGAGCCGCTCGGGGGGAAGGCCACGGCGGACGCCGGCTGGAAGCTCCCGCCGGGGGGACTTTCCTGGGAGGAGCACGAAAAGGACGCCCTACGCCAGGCCCTCGAGCTCGCGGGCGGGAACCGCGCCCGCGCGGCGCGCCTCCTCGACCTGCCGTACAAGGCCTTCCTGTACCGCCTCGAGAAGTTCGGGCTCGCACCGGCCGAGGAGTAGCCCCATTTCGGGACCGGGTTCCCCATTTGGGGAGTCCGCAGGGCGCGCGGGGCCGACCTCGGCTGGCCCACCCCTTGCGATGTGGGGGGCGACCCCGGCCACCGCCGGCGAACGAAACGACTGGAGGCTCCCGATGACCCTCTCGCGCATGGCTCCCCGCGCCGCCCTTGGTGCTCTCACCCTCGGCGCCGTCTTCACTCTCGCCGCGCCGCTCCTCCCGTTCTCCCGGGTGGCCCAGGCGGGCGAGGAGGAGGAGACGACGACGGTCACGATCTCGACCTCGAAGGACAGGGAAGCGACCGTCCTGAAGCTCGAGCCGATGAAGCCGGGCGAGACGAAGACGGTCACGTCCGAATCGGGCACGCCCGTCACGGTGACGCGCACCCCGGAGGGCTACACGATCAGGACCGGCGACCGCGAGATCAAGGTCGTGACCGCCATCGACGGCGACGGCCCGCACGTCCTCCTCCCGGGGGGCAAGGAGGTCCACGTCGTGAAGGTCGGCGACGGCGACGGGACGAACATGGTCTTTACCGGCGACGACGGGAAGAAGGTCGTCGTGAAGAAGCACGCCTTCGCCTACAAGGTCGGAGAGGACGAGCCGAAGCCGAACGCGGCCGACGTCCTGAAGAAGGCGGCGCCGAAGAGCCTCGAGAGCCTCGACCGGCCGACCCGCGACGCCGTCGAGAGGGTCCTCCAGGAGATGCTCGACGCGCGGGCCGTTCTCGCGCCGTCGGCGATGCCGATGCTCTGGAACGCGAAGGAGGAGGGCGACGGCGAGAACGTCAGGGTCATCGTCGTCAGGGAGAAGAAGGAGGACGTGAAGAAGTAGCGTTGGCCGGGCCGGCGTTCCCCGTGCGAAGCTTCGCCCGACTGGGGGACGCCGGCATTGACCCTGCACTTCGCCACCAAGCTCGCGGCCATCGCCATCCTCACGCTCGCGGGCGCGTCCGCCCTCGGGGGCTCCGCTCCCCCGGGAGCCGAGCCCCCTCTCCTCGGCACGAAGGACTACGTCGCCCGGGCGGCGGTGCCGGCCGACCAGCGGTTCGAGTACGGCGCCGGTCCTTCGCGGTTCGCCGACCTCTACCTCCCCCCGAAGGGCGTTCGTCCGCTCCGGACCGTCGTCTTCTTTCACGGCGGCTGCTGGAGGTCGGAGTACGGTCTCGACCCCGTGGGCGGGTTCTGCCGGGCCCTCGCCGACGCGACGGGCCTCGCCGTCCTCAGCGTCGAGTACCGCAGGGTCGGGGAAGACGGAGGCGGGTGGCCGGGCACGTTCCTCGACGCGGGCGCGGCCCTCGACTTCGTCGACGAGCTCGCGACGAAGGCCGCCCTCTCGCGGGAGCGCGTCACGGTTTCAGGGCACTCGGCGGGGGCCCACCTGGCCCTCTGGCTCGCCGCGCGCGCCGGCCTGCCGCCATCGGACCCGCTCCGGTCGCCGGTTCGCGTCCGCCCGTCCCGCGTCGTCGCGCTCGCCCCTCTCGCCGATCTCCTCGACGTCCCGGGGACGCCGTGCGGCGGGGCGCTCGACGGCCTCCTCGGCCCTCTCTCGCTCCGCGACCTCCGCGTCCGCTCGGCGTCTCCCGCGGCGCGCCTCCCGCTCGGGGTGACCCAGGTCCTCGTCGCGGGAACGCGCGACAGGATCGCCCCGATCGCGTCCGTGAAGCGCTACGCCGGGAAGGCGCTCGGGGCCGGGGACCGGGTGACGCTGGTCGAGATCCCGTCCGCCGGGCACTTCGAGCTCGTCACCCCGGGGTCGCCCGCGTGGCCGTCCGTCGTCGAGGCGTTCCGCGACGAGGACTGACCCTCCGGCTGCCTTGACAGTTCTGCATCGCAGCGCCAACTTCTGAGGAGCCGGAGGGAGCGGAGTCCGTTTTCGCGAATCATCGCGGAGACGGTGTCTCCAGCGGAGGCGGAGATGATCGTCGGGATCGGGACCGATCTCCTCGATGTCGCCCGGATGGAACGGGAGCTCGCGCGCGAGGGCGCGGGGTTTCGAGACGACGTCTTCACCAGGGGCGAAACGGCGTACTGCGAAGGGATGGAACACCCCGCGCGGCATTTCGCCGTCCGGTTCGCCGCCAAGGAGGCCTTCTGGAAGGCGGTCGGGACGGGTCCCGAGGCCGTCTCGCTGAAGGACGTCGAAGTCGAGCGGGGCGAGGCCGGGCGACCGAGCCTCGTCCTCCGCGGGGCGGCCCGGCGAGCGGCGGACCGGCTCGGTGTCGGGACGGCGTTCGTCTCGCTGACGCACACCGCGACGCTCGCCTCGGCGAGTGTCGTCCTCGAGCGCAATCGAACAACGGGGGACGGGAGGGACGGATGAAGGACCTGGAGACGGGGGGACCGGCGATCCTCGAGGCGCCGCCGTCCCGCGCGCCGAACATCGGCTCCTGGGAGAAGGCGAGGGAAGGCTTCGACTGGAGCCTCGCCGAGCGCGAGCTCGGCTGGGGGCGGGGCGACCCGGTGAACATCGGCTGGAACCTCTCGGACCGCATCTGCCGGCTCGGCCTCGCCTCGAAGCCGGCGCTCCTCTGGGAGGGCGCGGACGGGGAGGAGCGCCGCTACACCTTCGACGACCTGCGGGTCCTGTCGAACACCGTCGCGGCGTGGCTCGCCGGCCTTGGCGTCCGGCCGGGAGAGCGGGTCTGCCTCTTCCTCGACCGCGTCCCCGAGCTCTACCTCTCCTTCGTCGGCGTCCTGAAGCTCGGCGCGGTGGTCCAGCCCCTCTTCTCGGCCTTCGGCGAGGAGTCGCTCGCGACCCGCCTCCTCGACGCCGGGACCTGCTGCGTCCTCACCCAGCGCAAGCACCTCGCGAAGGTCCGCCGGGCAAGGACACTGCTCCCCGACCTGCGCCTCGTCGCCGTCGTCGACGCCGGCGGGGCGCTGCTCGGCGAGGGCGAGGTCGCGCTCGACCTCGACGCCCTGCCCCGGGTCGAGCAGTACGACGTCTTCCCGGCGGAGCCCGGGACGCCGTCGGTCCTCCACTACACCTCGGGGACGACCGGCCAGCCCAAGGGGGCGCAGCACGTCCACCGGTCGCTCGTCGCGCAGTACCTGACGACGAAGTGGGTCCTCGACGTGAAGGACGACGACGTCTACTGGTGCAACGCCGACCCGGGTTGGGTGACGGGGACGTCCTACGGGATCATCGGCCCCTGGGCGAACGGCGTGACGCAGGTCGTCCTCGACGCGGGCTTCGGCGCCGAGAGGTGGTAATCGTTCCTCGGGAAGCGGCGCGTCACCGTCTGGTACTCGGCGCCGACGGCGATCCGGCTCCTCATGAAGGAAGGGCTCGGAGCCGTGCGGCGCCACGATCTCTCCGCGCTCCGCCACCTCGCGAGCGTCGGCGAGCCGCTCAACCCCGAGGCGGTCCACTGGTCCCGCGAGGCCTTCGGCCTGCCGTTCCACGACACCTTCTGGCAGACGGAGACGGGCTGCATCGTCATCTCGAACTACCCCGGGATGCCGGTCAAGGCGGGCTCGATGGGCAAGCCCTTCCCCGGCATCACCGCCGCGATCCTGGACATGAAGACCTTCGAGCCCGTCCCCGAGGCGGGGCGCGTCGGCATCATCGGCCTCGCGCCGGGCTGGCCGTCGATGATCCGCGAGTACCGGAACAACCCGGAGGGGTACGCCAGGAAGTTCGCGAACGGCTGGTACCTCACCGGAGACCGGGGGACGGTGGACGCCGACGGCTACTTCTGGTTCGTCGGCCGCGACGACGACGTCATCAACACCGGAGGGCACCTCGTCGGTCCGTTCGAGGTGGAGTCGGCGCTCCTCGAGCACCCGGCCGTCGCCGAGTCGGCCGCCGTCGCGAAGCCCGACCCGGTGAACATGGAGGTCGTCAAGGCGTTCGTCACGCTGAAGCCGGGCTTCGCGGCCTCCCCGGACCTCGAGCTCGAGATCATGAACTTCGTCCGCAAGCGTCTCTCCCCGATCGCCATGCCCCAGGAGATCGCCTTCGTTCCTTCGCTCCCGAGGACGCGGAGCGGAAAGATCGTGAGGCGGGTCCTGCGCGCGCAGGAATTCGGCGAGCCGCTCGGCGACGTCTCGACGCTGATGGAGGACTGACATGGACGACCTGCGCCAGGCGATCCTCGACTACGTCCGCCGCGAGTACCTCGAGGAGGACGACGACCGGCCCCTGACGGAGTCGACCCGCCTCATCTCGGGCGGCATCGTCGACTCCTTCTCGATGGTCTCGCTCAAGCGTTTCCTCGAGAGGAAGTGCGACCTGAAGATCCCCGACGCCGACGCCACCCCGGAGGCGTTCGACACCGTCGACTCCATCGCCGCCCTCGTCGAGCGCCTCTCGGCGGTGAAGGCCTGACCGTGGACGCGGCCGTGGCTCCCGCCGTCGCCTCCTTCCGCGACGTCTACCGCTCCGAGCTCGAGGCCATTCGCGCGGCTGGCCTCTACAAGGAGGAGCGCTTCATCCACGACCCGCAGGGGGCCGAGATCGAGGTGGAGTTCCCCGCGGGGGCTGCGCCGAAGAGGGTCCTCAACCTCTGCGCGAACAACTACCTCGGCCTCTCCTCGCACCCGCGCGTCGTGGCGGCGGCCCACGCCGGGCTCGAGAAGCGGGGCTACGGGATGTCCTCCGTCCGCTTCATCTGCGGCACCCAGGACATCCACCGCGACCTGGAGCGCCGCCTGACGGCCTTCCTCGGAACGGAGGAGACCCTCCTCTTCTCCTCCTGCCTCGACGCGAACGCCGGCGTCTTCGAGGCGCTCTTCGGCGAGAAGGACGTCCTCGTCGCGGACCGCCTCGTCCACGCCTCGATCGTCGACGGGATGCGCCTCTCGAAGGCGATGACCGACACCTACAAGCACTCGGACATGGGGCACCTCGAGGAGAAGCTCCTCGAGCACGCGGACAAGAGGTTCAGGGTCGTCATCACGGACGGCGTCTTCTCGATGGACGGCGACCTCGCGAAGCTCGACGAGATCGTCGCGCTCGCTGAGAAGCACGGCGCGCTGACCTTCGTCGACGACTCGCATGCCACGGGGTTCATCGGGAAGACGGGGCGCGGGACGCCGGAGCACTTCGACGTCCTCGGGCGGGTCGACCTCATCACGACGACGTTCGGCAAGGCGCTCGGCGGCGCCTCCGGGGGCTGCGTCAGCGGGCGGAAGGAGCTCGTCGACATGTGCCGCCAGCGGGCGCGTCCGTACCTCTTCTCGAACACGCTCGCCTCCGTGATCGTCTCGGGGACGCTCGAGGTCCTCGACCTCGTCTCGGAGACGACCGAGCGGCGCGACCGCCTCGAGGAGAACACCCGGTTCTGGAGGAAGGGGCTCGTCGAGGCGGGGTTCGACATCAAGCCGGGCGAGAGCCCGATCGTCCCGGTCATGCTCTACGACGCGAGGCTCGCGCAGGACGTGGCGCGCGACCTCTTCGCCGAGGGGGTCTACGTCGTCGGCTTCTTCTTCCCGGTCGTGGCGAAGGGGCAGGCGCGCATCCGGACCCAGCTCTCGGCGGCCCACACGCGGGAGCACCTCGAGCGGGCGCTCGAAGCGTTCGTGAAGGTGGGAAGGAAGCACGACGTCCTCGGGAA
>CALMDF010000325.1 GCA_937864895.1 uncultured Holophagales bacterium
GGGCTCGGCGATCTTTCCGTCGCGGACGCGGAAGCCCTGGACGCCGAGCGAGAAGTCGCCGGTGAGGCCGTTCGAATTTCCTCCGAGGAAGCCGGTAACGAGGATGCCGTCCTTCATCGCGACGAGGAGGGCCGCCTGGTCCTTGTCGCCGAGGGTCCAGACGACGTTCGACGGCCCCGCGGTCGTCGGGGCCATCTGGAGCTTCCTGCCGTAGTAGGTGTCGATGTAATAGCTCTTCAGGACGCCGGCCTCGATCACCGGCATCCGTTTCGCGGCGATCCCTTCTCCGTCGAAGAGACGCGAGCCGAAGCCCTTCGGGACGAGCGGGTCGTCGACGAGGGTCAGGGCGGGGCTCGCGATCGCCTGCCCGAGCCTGCCCTCGAGGAAGGAGCGCTTCTGCTGGAGCGCGCCGCCGGAGAGGGGGCCGAGGAGGTAAGCGGGCAGCCGTCCGGCCGCCCGGTTCTCGACGGCCATCGTCATCACGGCCGAGTCGCCCTTTTTCGCCCCGAGGCGCGAGAGCGAGCGCTGCGCCGCCTCCCGACCGACGTCGGAGGCCTTCGGGACCTCGCCGACGAAGCGGGAGCCGCCGAATGCGTAGTCCTCGGGCTTGCGGCCGTCGGGGTCCTTCACGCTCACCTCGGCCGAGATCCAGAACGAGGTGTCGCGACGGGCGCCCGAGAAGCCGTTCGAGGCGACCCGCCAGGTCTCGGCGAGCGTGTCGCTGAAGCCGGTCGTGACGGAGAGGATCGCCTCGGAACCCTTGACCGCGCGGGCGGCGGCCTCGATCTCCTTCGCGACCGTGCGGCGCTGCTCGGGGGTGACCGTGCCGTACTTCGGGTCCTCGAGGAGGAGGTCGACCTTCGACTGGCCCTCGTAGAGCTTCGGGTCGGGGAGCGTGCGGAACGGGTCCTTCGCGAGGGCCCGCGTGAGGACGACGGAGTCGCCGATGAACGTGTCGAGCGCCTCCGGGCGGAGGTCGCTCGTCGAGACGTTCGAGTAGCGGCCGTCGACGTAGAGGGAGAGCCCGAGGCCCCGGGTCGTCGCCTCGTGGATCTGCTCCAGCTTCCCGTCGCGCCACTTCACCTCGACCTCGCGGACGCGGTAGGTGCGGGCGGCGGCTTCCTGGGCGCCCTTTGCGCGGGCGGCCTTCACGGCCTCGTGGGCGGCGGCGAGCATGTCCTGCTGTGCCATGGCGCTCACCTCACGCCTTCCCGCGTCCGCCGACCGTGATCGACGCGACGCGCACGGTGGGGATGCCCTGCGAGACCGGGACCGACTGGCCGTCCTTGCCGCACGTCCAGCCCCCCTCGTCGACGACGAGGTCGTCGGCGACCATGTCGATCTTCTCGAGGACCTTCGGGCCGTTGCCGATGATGTTGACGTCCTTGATCGGGGTCGTGAGCTTCCCGTCCTCGATGAGGTAGCCGTTCTTCACGTAGAAGGTGAAGTCGCCCGCGCCGATCTGGACCTGGCCGTTCGTGAAGTTCGTACAGTAGATCCCCTTCTTCACGGACGCGATGATCTCCTCCTTCTTGTGGGGCCCGGGGAGCATGTAGGTCGCGCGCATCCGGGGGAGGGGCGCGTACCGGTAGCTCTCCCGGCGCCCGTTGCCGGTCGGCTTGACCTTGTAGTGCTTCGCGGAGATCGAGTCGTGGAGGTAGGTCGTCAGGATGCCGTTCTCGACGAGCATCGTCTTGCCGACGGGGTTCCCCTCGTCGTCGACGTTGATCGCGCCGCGAGCGTTCTCGAGCGTCCCCTCGTCGACGATATTGACGAACTTGTTCGCGACGGGCTTGCCGATCCGGTCGGAGAAGATGGAGACCCCCTTCCGGTTGAAGTCGGCCTCCATCCCGTGGCCGATCGCCTCGTGGAGGAGGATCCCCGAGGCCCCGGCCCCGAGGACGACGGGCATCTCCCCGGCCGGCGGCGGGA
The DNA here is from genome assembly GCA_937864895.1 of uncultured Holophagales bacterium. Lineage (GTDB taxonomy): Bacteria > Acidobacteriota > Thermoanaerobaculia > UBA5066 > UBA5066 > UBA5066. The sequence continues at coordinate 1,933 of CALMDF010000325.1, forward strand.
CCGCGTCGAAGAGGACCAGCGTCCGCGAGACGGCTTCCTTCACGATCCGGTCGAGCTTCTCGGGCGAGTAGAAGGCGATGTCGGCGCGCCCCGCCACGTTGTAGCCGTTCGTCTCCTTCTTGCCGTCCTGCTCGGCGACGCAGGAAAGGGAGAGCCGCGTCATCGGCTGGAGGTCCTCGACGACCCGGCCGTTCGAGTCGGCGATGAGGATCGCGCCCGCCTCGTCGCCGAAGCCGACGTTCACCTTCCGGATCCGCTTGTCGGCGGCGAGGACCTTCTCGTTCAGCCCGGCGAGGAGCGGCAGCTTCTGCTGGGGCCGCACGTCCTCCCACCGGGTCTTGACGGGGTAGCGGGCCGGGAGGGCGGTGCCGGCCTTCAGCCCCTTCGGGCCGGGCCGGGCGGGTCCGTCGGCGATCGCGGCGGCGGTTTTCGCGGCCTGGACGAGCGCCTCGGGAGTCAGGTCCTCGGTGTAGGCGTAGCCGGTCTGGTCTCCCTTGACCGCCCGGACGCCGACGCCCAGCTCGACGGAGGTCGAGGCGCGGTTCACCTCGCCGTCCTCGAGGCCGAGGCCGTTGGAGACCCGGTGCTGGAAGAAGAGGTCGGCGTAGTCGGCGCCGCGGGAGAGGGCGGCGGCGAGGCCGTCCCGGAGCATCTTCTCCGTGACCCCGAAGCGGGCGAAGTAGCCGATCCCTTCCGTCGGGCCGGCCGCCGCGGCG
>CALMDF010000326.1 GCA_937864895.1 uncultured Holophagales bacterium
CGACGACGGCGTCGGCGAGGGAGGCGAGGCTCGAGATCGGTGAGAGGCCGAGGGAGCCGTAGCCGGCCGGCGGCGAGGCGAAGAGCTCGCAGGTGGAGCCGGCGACCGGGCAGCGCTGGAAGAGGTCGCACTTCGCCTCGTCGCACGGGAGACCGCCCCCGGAGCTCTTCCCGTCGTACGCGAGCAGGAGCTTTGCCGCCTGGCCGGGCTCGGTGGGAAGCGGGTGGGATGCGTCCCCGGGGGCGTGGACCGCCTCGAGATCGACGACGGCGAGGCCGTACCCGAGCACGTCGACGACGGCGATGGAGAAGGTCCCGATCTCGAGGGCCAGGAGATCGCCGCGCGAGACCGACGGCAGCTCGATGCCGAACGGGACGCCCGGGGGGGCTCGAACGCTCCTCGCCTCCCCCGTCGTGACGTTCGTGAGTTTCGCCATCCGGGGCCGAGCCGGGTCCGGTCCGAGCGGAACGACGCCGCGCAGCTCGTACTGGAGACGGATGCCGATCGGGCTCCGGCTCTCGAAGCCCGAGGGCGGCAGGGTCCTGCCCGCGACCCAGGTTTCTCTCTCCGTCGGCTGGTGGAAGCTGACTCGCCGCGGGATGCCCCCGGGCGGGAAGGCCTCGTTGTCGCCCCCGAGCTGCGTCGAGACGACGGCGGAGCCCGCGGGCTCGAGGTACCCCGTGCACGGGCCTCCGGTCCCCGGGGGCTCTGGGACGACCTCGACCCGACGACGTCGAACACCTTGATGAAGCCGAACCCATCCGTGCCCCCGCCGACGCAGACGAGGCGGCCGAAGGCGTCGAGCGCGAGGTCACGCCCCGGCCCGGGAAGCGGCGCCGAGGCGCAGGGAGGGGGAAGGACTCCCGCCACCTGCCGGCTGATGTCGCGGACCTTGATCTCGTTGCTGTCGCCGGTCTCGAAGAGGAGCCCGCCCACGGCAAGGACTTTCCGGACGAACCCCGTCGCGTCGGTCGACACGGCCTCCGGCCTGGGGGAGCCGAGCCCGACGACGAACGGTGCGGCCATGGGGATCGGCGGGCTCCCGGTGTCGAGAGCGCCCGAGACCGAAAGGAGGTACTTCCGGCCGCGCTCGAGCGCCGCCTGCGGCACGACCACGACCGCACGGGTCGAACCGTCGAGCTCTTCCGGCTCGAACCGGAGGTCGAGGTTGGCGGCCCCGGCCTCCTCGGGCGCGAGCCGGATGACGTCGCGCCACGCGGCGGCCGGGAGGCTCTTCACGAGCTTGTCGAAGCGGACGACGATGGAAGAGCCGGCCGGGACCCGGGTGTTGTCGACGGCGAGAGAAAGGCGGTCGCCGGGCACGGCCACGATGGCGACGGAGGAGAAGGAACCGTCCAGCCCCGCCGCCGCCACCGAGTCCTCTCCGGCCCCGGGCGCCCCGTCCCTGGCCGAGACGTTCCGGAGCCTCAGCGCGGCCCCGGGAGGCGCGGCGCCCGTCTGGCCGGTCAGCTCCACCCTGACGTTCACCCCGGACGCGGTCGTCACGGCCCGGATTCCGGGAGCGACGTCCAACGGTGGGCGGCCCGCGACAACCGCGGGCGCGAGGAAGCGATGCACGAACGCCGGGCTCGCCGAGAGAACCGCAGGGGGCTCCGGGTCGAGCTGGACCGGGGGGTCGACGGGCGTGACGCGGTTCGAGTCGATGCCGGGCGTCACCTCGCCCTCGAAGAGGGAGAGGCCCGAGCCGGAGTCCCGGAGAGTGAGCTCGAAGGGCCTCCCCGCCGGGGTCACGAGCCGGTAGAGGTTGCGGGTCAGGACCTCGAGACCCGAGAAGACGAAGTCACTCTCGCTCGACGTCGCGACGAGCGTGGCGCCGGAGAAGCTCCCCGCCACGACGGCCAGGAGAGTGGTGGCGTTGTAGAGCGCGTACGTCCCGCTCCCCACTACCCCGTCGAAGAACGTCGCCGGCCGATCGACCTGGCCGCCCTCGAAAGCCCCGAGGGCCTTCACCTGCGACCCCGGAACGACGGTGAAGGCTGCCAGGCCGCCCGCCGGCGCCCCGGCCTCGACGAGCGTCGCGAGCCCCTGCCGGGCGAGCGCCTGGAGAGCCTGGCCACTCCTGTCCGTGGCGAGCCGATCTCCGCTCCGGGCGAGGAGGTCGACCACCATGAGCCTCTTCTCTCCGAACACTTCGACGAGCTGAGCGAGGAGGAACTGTTCCGTCGCCCCCCCCGGCGGCGGAGCCGCGAACGAGAGGTCGAAGCCCGCTCGTGCCATCACGGGCTCTGGACCATCCACGAGCTCGAGCGTGAAGGAATCGACCCACGCGACGTCACGCGGCGGCGCGACGAGACCGTCGAGGGTCGCGCGGGAGAGCCCCGAGCTCGTCACGGTGACGGGCGCGGCGAACGCCCCCTGCGCCACGGTGAGGCGGGTGCCTTCCGGCGTCTGCCAGGTGCCCCCCGCCGGCCCGACGATCGCCGTCCGGCCGCCGTCTCCCGTGAGCGGCACTGCGGGGAGCGTCTGCCTCGTGCCGTTCGACTTCTCCACCTCGATCCGGATCGCGTCGCTGGCCCGGGCGGCGAGAAGCAGGCGGAAGGATCCGTCCGAGAGGGCGTCGGTCGCCGCCGTCGCCTGCGTCGTGTCGTTCCACGCGACGACGTGGCAGCCGGGGCAGACGGCTCCGGGCGCCCCGACGATCTCCACGACGGGGCTCGGCTCGCCCGCCGGGAGCCCGACGGTGACGAGCCAAGGCCTCGCGTCGGGGGGCATCAGGTCTTCCGTCGTGAACGACGCGACGTAGTCGGCAGGCTCGCGCGTGACCCGGTCGACGAGGCCGCGCCCGCCGAGGTCGGCAAGACCGCTCCGGAGGGTCAGGACGAGCTGCGCGTTCCCAGGGAGCGCCGTTTCCGGAGTCACGATCACGAAACGCGACCCGGGAGGGACCTCGACGCGCGCCGGGACGAGGAAAGCCGCTCCTCCTGCCTGGGCGGCGGTGAGAGTGACTCGTCCCGGCGTCACGGAAAGCGGGTCGAGCGGCTCGGAGCACTCGACGGTGAAGCGCTCGTGGACGAGGACTGTCCCACCCGGGGCGGGGGTCACCCCCGCGACCCAGGGAGACGTCGCGACGACCCGCAGCTCGATTCCCGTGATCTCCGCCCCCGGCGCCGTAGGGGTCACGGTGAGAGCCGCGACGTCGCCCGCGGCCGGCTCCACGGCCTCGAGGGTCTCCGGCCGGACCCGGAGCGCCAGAGCAAACGCACCGGCCCCTTCCGTGACTGCGGCCAGCGGCCAGCCGGGCACGCGAACGTCGACTCCCGGGAGCGCCTCCCCGTTCAGGCCGAAGAGGCGCCCCGAGACGAACGCGAGGAGGTCGGTCGCGGAAAGGAAGACGTAGGTCCCCTCTCCGCGCACCCCGGGCCACGGGAAGACCGCCGTGTCGATGGGACGTGTCGAAAGCGTCCCGGTGGCCGGGTCCCAGGCGCCCCTGGCGACGGGCCGGAGCACGACGGTCCCGGCTCGATCGTCGAGGAAGACGAGGAGGAGATCCTGGCCCGTGGGAGGAGCCGTGGGAACCCGCGTGGCGAGCTGGGCGGGGAGGGAGAACCCCGCGCCGCCGGTTCCCACGCGAACGGCCGCGAGAAGCGTGAACTCCCGCGGCAACGCGACGGGGAGATCGGCCGGCGAGAACGGGGTGAGCGTGACGGAAGTGGCTGCGGAGACGGCGCCCGCCGGCAGGGTCAGCGACCAGCCCGAGGGTCCCGACACCGTCCCCCCCGATCCGGAGACGACCGAACCCTGCCGGACCTCGAACGGGAACTTCCTGACGGCGAATCGCTCCCACCCGACCGAGAGCGCGGCCCGCCGCGCCGCGTCGCTCGCCCGGACGGAGATGGAGAGGCCGGTCGTTCCGTCGCCGCGCCGCT
>CALMDF010000327.1 GCA_937864895.1 uncultured Holophagales bacterium
CGCAGCTGGCTTCATGGGCCTGATCCCGGCGGGGAGCCGGTACCGGGTCCTCGACCCGCCGACGTCTTCTTCATCGTGGTTGCTCTCGATTTCCCGTTCGTCTCGGGCGGCTCGAATCCTCCTCGCCGGAATGTTCGCAAGGTCACTGCCGGTCACGAGGCCCTGGGCGCGCCTGGAACGCTCGCCTGAAGCGCGTCCAGGAGCCTCACGCTGGCGTCGAGTCCCGGCTGGAGCACCAGGCCCCGCAGCTCGACGGCGAACCGCCTGTGGCTCCGGTAGAGACAGCGGAGGGCGAGGGCGGGACGACCCGCCTCCATTCCCCCCGCTTCCGGGGTCCTCGACCTCGTACCCTCGATCCGTGTGTCCTCGATCCGTGTTGGCCCCCCGCCGGTCCTGGTCTACCATCCGGCAACAAAATTCTCCGGGACGTAACCGGTCGAGGGGGCACGGGCGTGAGCAACGACAGGGGACGGACGAATATTCGTCCAATGCAGAGGCTCATCGGGGCAGGTTCGAGGATCGGGACGGGCGCAGGGCGGTTGAGGCGGCTCGCCGCAGCGGCCCTCGCCGCGCTCGGCACTCTGGCTGCGCTGGCAGGCGCGGCGACCTGGTCCGGTCCGGCCGATGGCCGGGACGCCACGGTCGCTGACACCGCGACGGCCTCCCACGAGAAGCTTTTCCTCGAGAACCGCTATCCGTCAGCGACGACTTGCAAGACGTGCCATCCCGTGCAGTTCTCTGAGTGGGCCGTTTCCCAGCACGCGTTCGCGCAGCTGAGCCCGATCTTCGGCGCGATGCACGCGAAGGTGCTCTCCGCGACCAGCGGCACGAACGGGGACTTCTGCCTCCGCTGCCACACGCCGATCGGGATGAACCTCGGCGAGTCGCTGTCGATGTCGAACATGGACCGCCACCCGACCTCCCGGGAGGGGATTACCTGCGTCGTCTGCCACCGCGTGAGCCGCGCCTACGGAAAGATCAGCGGCCGCATCGCGATGGACGAGGGGAGCGTCTTCGACCCGGTCAAGGGACCCACCGGGGACGCCGAGCTCAAGCGCGTCCTCGCGAACCCTGACCAGTACAAGGTCGTCACGGACCCGAAGGAGACGGGTCGCGCGATTCACGGCGGGGTCGTTCCCTTCTTCGAGCTTCGCCAGCCGTCGTTCTGCGGCACCTGCCACGACGTCACCCTCCTCAACGGGTTCCGCCTCGAGGAGACGTTCAGCGAGTACAAGCGTTCGCCCGCGGTCCAGCGCGGCGCGACCTGCCAGGACTGCCACATGGGCCGCGAGCCCGGCCTCGACGCGGGCTACGACGAGGGCCCTGCCGCCGTCGTCGGGGGCGTGCCGACGACCCCGCGTCGCCGGGCCGACCACCGGTTCGTCGGCCCCGACTACTCGATCATCCACCCGGGCCTCTTCCCGTTCAACGAACGCGCCCAGAAGCTCGCGACGATGCGCGAGTGGCTCCTGTTCGACTGGAAAGCGGGCTGGGGGACTGACGCGTTCGAGGACGCCGTCCCCGCGGGCTTCGTCTTCCCCGAGCCCTGGAGGTCAGTGGACGACCGCTACGAGGCGCGCGAGATCGTCGAGGAGAACCAGAAGGCGCTCGCGACGACCGCCGAGGCCCGCAAGACGCTCCTGTCGAGGGCCTACCAGATCGGCGAGGTGAAGGCCTCCGCCGAAGGCGGCCGGCTCCGCGTCGACGTCGAGGTAAAGAACGCCACCGACGGGCACAACGCGCCGACCGGGTTCATCAACGAGCGCCTCGTCTGGCTCCACATTGTGGTGACCGACGCCGCCGGCAACGTAGTCTTCCGGTCGGGAGACCTCGACCCGAACGGAGACCTGCGCGACGGGCACTCCCTCTTCGTCCACTCGGGCAAGGCGCCTCTGGACGAGCAGCTCTTCAACCTGCAGTCCAAGTTCATGACGCGCAACCTGCGCGGGGGCGACCGCGAGCAGGTCCTGGCCGTGAACTACTCCGTCGACCCGCTCCCGTTCATCCGGCCCGACACGCAGCCGACGCTCCTGCAGGGGCGGACCGCCGGCGCCCGGATCCAGAAGCAGACGCTCGCCCCCCTCGGGAACCGCCGGCACACCTACGCGATCGAGAACGCCCCGCCGGACAAGGGCCCCTACCGCGTGAAGATCGAGCTGAAGTCGGGGATGGTCCCCGTCAACCTCGTGGCGGAAGTCATGGACATGGGGTTCGACTACGGCATGAGCGCGGCGGAGGTGGCCCGTGGCGTCGTCGCCGGGCACCAGGTCCTCGCGACGCGCGAGGTCACGGCCGGCGGCCCGGCGGCGGGTCCGCGATGATCTCCGGACTCGCCGGTCCGTACCGTTCCCTCCCCCGCGCCGCCGCGGCGGCCGCGTTCGTCGCGCTCCTCGCCGCCGCGCCGCCGGTGAGGGCGGCCGACGACCCGACGCTCCCGGAGACCCCCGTGCCGCTCAAGGAGCTGCCCAAGCGGACGCCGCCGCTCCTCGAGCTGGGCGACGACTTTCTCGGCCTGGTTCGCGCTGCCCGATCAGCCGTCGACGCTGCGCGCGACCCTGGCGGCGAAGTCGGAAG
>CALMDF010000328.1 GCA_937864895.1 uncultured Holophagales bacterium
CGGGCGCCTGAAGGTCTACCTCGGGATGGCCGCCGGCGTCGGCAAGACCTACAAGATGCTCGACGACGCCCACCACCTGGGGAAGCACGGCACCGACGTCGTCGTCGGCTACGTCGAGGCCCACGGCCGGCCCGAGACCGAGGCCCGCGTCGGCGACCTCGAGGTCGTCCCGCGAAAGCAGGTGAGCTACCAGGGGGTCGTCCTCCCCGAGATGGATCTCGACGCGATCCTCCGGAGGAAGCCCGACGTCGTCCTCGTCGACGAGCTCGCTCACACGAACGCGCCGGGGAGCCGGAACGAGAAGCGCTGGAAGGACGTCGAGGAGATCCTCGCTGCGGGAATCTCGGTGACGGCCGCCGTGAACGTCCAGCACCTCGAGGGGGTGCAGGACGTCGTGGCGTCCGTGACCGGGATCGAGGTGCGTGAGCGGCTTCCCGACCGGATCGTCCGCGACGCCGACGCCCTCGTCGTCGTCGACCTCCCCGTCGAGGAGCTGAGGGAGCGGATCCGCGGCGGGAAGGTCTACGCGACCGAGAACGCCGAGCAGGCGCTCGCGAACTTCTTCACCGAGGAGAAGCTGACGCGCCTGCGCGAGCTGACGCTCTTCCAGACGGCTGACCACATCGAGGCCGACGCCCACGAGAGCGGCGTTTCCGAGGTGGCCGCCCCGCAGGCCCGCGTCGCCGTCGCCATCCCTCTCCAGCCCGAGATCGGCCGGAAGCTGATCCTGCGGGGCTCGCGCGTCGCCGGCCGGATGAACACACGCTGGTTCGCGCTCCACGTGCGTCGCACCCGGGAGCGGCCCGAGCACCTCTCCGCCCGACAGCACCGCGCCCTGACCGAGAACGTCGAGCTCGCGATGACGCTCGGCGCGACGGTCGTCGTCCGGGAGGCCGAGGACGTGCCGAAGGAGATCCTCTCGTTCGTGAAGGAGGAGAACATCGGCGTCCTCATCGTCGGTCCCCCCACGCGGCGAGGGCTCGCCGCGCGCCTCTTACCCGGGACCGTCGACCGTCTGCTCGACCGGGCCGACGGCTTCGACCTCCTCGTCGCCGACGCCGGCACGGACGAATGAGCGTTGACCGGCCTCGTCCTCTGAGATGATCCGCGCGTGAGCGGGCGCGTCGTCTACTCGAGCGACAAGGGCCGGGTCTGCCCCACGTGCGGCTGGCCCGCGAACGACTGCCGGTGCTCGAAGAGGCTCGACGAGCCCGTCCCGGCGAAGGTCACGGCGAAGCTCCGGATCGAGAAGAAGGGACGGGGCGGCAAGAGCGTGACGGTAGTCGACGCGCTCCCCGACAACGGCCCCTTCCTCGAGGAGCTCGCGAAGGCCCTGAAGAAGGCCTGCGCCGTCGGCGGCACGGTCCGGCCGGGCGCCATCGAGCTCGCGGGCGACGTGCGAGAGAGGGTGCGCGCCCTCCTCGCCGCGCGCGGTTTCGTCGTCAAGGGCTGACGCGGGCCGGTGCCAGACCGGGTCAGCACGCGGCGAGGAGCGCCCGCGCGACGCCCTCCCCCGCCGTCCGCCCCGTCGCCCACGCCCACTGGAAGTTGAAGCCGCCGATCGGGCCGGTCGCGTCGAGGATCTCGCCCGCGAAAAAGAGCCCCGGGACCAGGCGGCTCGCGCCGCTCCCCGGGTCGACCTCTTCCAGCGCGACGCCGCCGGCGGTCACCTCCGCCGTCCTGTAGCCCTCGGTCCCCGTGACCGGGAGCGGGAGGGCCGTGACGACGCGGACGACCTCGCGCCGCGCCTCCCGCGACAGGCGGTGGAACGGCGTCTCGGGCGCGACGCCCGCCTCCGCGAGGACGAGGGCGGCGAGGCGGTCCGGAAGCGACCGGCGGAGGGCGCCCCCGACGGTTCCCGCGCCCGAGCGAAGCGCCGCGTCCCACTCCTCGGCGCTCCCGCCGAACGCCACGGTGACGGCGAAGGGCCGGCCGCCGGCGAGGGCCCGTGCGGCCACGTGCGAGACGTCGAGGACGGCCGGCCCGCTCCAGCCCCGGTGGGTGAAGAGGAACCCGTCCCGGACGGTCGCGAACTCGTCCCCGCTCCTCGCCGTGACGACCGCGACGAGCGAAATGCCGGAAAGGGCCGCATGCGCGGGCGAGGAGCCGGTGAGCGGGACGAGCGCGGGGACCAGGGGGCGGACGGTGTGCCCGAACGCGGCGGCCCAGTCGAAACCGGCGGCGTCGGCGCCTCCCGCGAGGACCGACCGGCCCCCGGTGGCGAGGACGACGCGGGAGGCGGAGAGGCTCGCCCCTTCGAACCGCAGGTCGAAGCCGCCCCCTTCCCGGGGAGATATCTCCCGGACGGGCATCGAGGCTCGCACCTCGGCGCCGGCTCGCCGCGCGTCGGCCACGAGCGCGTCGCGCACGTCGCGGGCGCGGTTGGACGGCGGGAAGAGCTTCGCCGAGGCGGTCTCCTCGCGCAGCGGCCCGCCGAGGAGCGCCTCGAAGAGGGCGCGCTGCGCGGCGAGCGGGAAGCGGTCGAGGAAGCGGTCGACGAGGCGGCGCGGCGAGGAGGAGACGAAGCGGGCCCTCGCCTCCCGGGCGGGCAGGACGTTGCAGTGCCCCCCTCCGGAGACGAGGATCTTCCGGCCCGGCTCGCGCGCCGCCTCGAGGACGGCGACGCTTTCGGCGCGGCCGGAGTCGCGCAGCCGGGCCGCGGCCGCCGCCGCCGCGAGGAGTCCCGCGGCCCCTCCGCCCACGACCGCCACGCCCAGGTCCATCGCGGGGATAATGCCGCTTCCCGGAAGCGGGCTCCATGAGGCATCTCCTCCTTCGCTGCGTTTACACGCTCCACTTCGTCGCCGCGTCGATCGTCGGGGGCGTCCTCCTCGTCGCCGTTTCCGGCGTGGCGCTCGCGATCGCCATCCTCCGCGGGCCGAAGGGGCACGCCGCGGTCTTCGCCGCGCGCACCTACTCGCGCGTCATGCAGAGAGTCCTCGGGTGGCGCGTCGAGGCCGAGGGGCTCGAGCGGCTCGCCGAGGTGACGCCGTCGGTCGTCATGGCGCGCCACCAGTCGAATCTCGACGTCGTCGTCTACGGGGAGATCTTCCCGAAGGGGGCGATCGCCATCGGCAAGAAGGAGCTGGAGCGGATCCCGCTCTTCGGCTGGCTCTGGAAAGCGACCGGGAACGTCCTGATCGACCGCCGGACGGTCACGGCCGCGATGGAGACGATCCGCGCGGCCGCGGAGGCGGCGAGGGCCGTCGGCGTCTCCGTCTGGGTCGCCCCCGAGGGGCACCGCAACATGGGCCGCGAGATGCTGCCGTTCAAGAAGGGTGTCTTCCACCTCGCCATCTCGGCGCAGTTCCCGATCCTCCCGATCGCCGTGAGCCCTCTCTCGGCCGTCATCGACGCGCCCCGCTGGGCGGCCCGCCCCGGGAGGGTTCGGCTGCGCGTCCTCCCGCCCGTCCCGACCGCCGGCCTCGGCCCCGGGGACCTCGAGGGACTCATGGCCCGCGTCAGGGCCGTCCTCGAGGAAGGTCAGCGCGACCTCGCCGAAGGGGCCCGCGAGCCGATCCTGCCCGCTCCCCGCCGAGGACTCCCTCGCGAGGAGGCCCGCGCGTGAGGGGGCCTGTCCGGAGGGCCGTCGCACGCGTTCACTTCGTCCTCGCCTGCGTCGTCGGCGCGCTCTCTTTCGTCGCCGTCTCCCTGGGCGGCCTCCTCTACGCCCTCCTGCGTCCGCGGGGAAGCGCCGCCGTCCACCTTTCCCGGATCTTTCACCGGGTCATGACGACGATCCTCGGCTGGCGGGTGACGGTCGAGGACAGCGCCCACGTCGCCGACTCCGCTCCCGCGGTCCTGATGGCCGTCCACAAGTCGAACCTCGACATCGTCGTCTACGGGGGCCTCTACCCGAGGCGGGCCGTCGTCATCGGGAAGAAGGAGATCGCGAAGATCCCGGTCTTCGGCTGGTTCTTCCGGGCGACGGGGAACATCCTCCTCGACCGCAGGGACCTCCAGAGCGCCATCGCCTCCATCACCGCCGCGGCCGCGCGCGTGAGGGAGGAGAAGATCTCGGTCTGGGTCTTCCCCGAAGGGCACCGCAACTCGGACCCCGTGCTCCTGCCGTTCAAGAAGGGAGCCTTCCACCTCGCCATCGCCGCCCAGGTGCCGATCGTCCCGATCGTCTGCACCCCGCTCGGCGGCCTCCTCGACGGGCACCGCCTCCTCGTGTTCCCGGGCCGGATCCGTCTCCGCGTCCTCCCCGCGATCCCGACAGAGGGGCTCGTCGAGGCCGACCTCGACACTCTCGTCGCGAGGGTGCGCGAGCGGATGCAGGAGGCCCAGGACCGGCTCGCCGCGGAACCAGCGTAAGATAATGGGTTTGGCGCCTGGTCTCCCCGTGGCCGCCCGCCTGGAAAAGGACATCCGCGCATGAACGCGACACCTCGCCCCCGCATCCGTTTCGCCGCCGCCTTCGGCTTCGGCCTCGTCCACGTCGCCGCCCTCGGCGTCCTCGCCGTGGGCTTCTCCTGGGAGGGGGTCGCCCTCTGCCTCGGGTCGTACTACCTCCGGATGTTCGCGATCACCGCGGGCTTCCACCGCTACTTCGCCCACCGGACCTACCGGATGAACCGCTTCTGGCAGTTCCTGATGGCCTTCCTCGGCCAGGCGTCCGCCCAGAAAGGGGTCCTCTGGTGGGCCGCGCACCACCGGCACCACCACCGCTACTCCGACCAGCCCGAGGACATCCACTCGCCGGTCCAGCGCGGCTTCTGGTGGAGCCACATGGGGTGGATCCTCGCGGACGAGTACGAGGAGACGCAGTACGACGCGATCCGCGACTTCACGAAGTTCCCCGAGCTCGTCTGGCTCGACCGGAACCAGTTCCTCGCGCCGATGCTCTACGGCCTCGCCCTCTGGCTCGCGTTCTCCTGGACCGGCCTCTTCTGGGGCTTCTTCCTCTCGACCGTCCTCCTCTGGCACGCCCGCTTTGCGCCGAACAGCGTCATCCACGTCTTCGGCAGGCGGGTCTCCGCGACGCGCGACACGAGCCAGAAGA
>CALMDF010000329.1 GCA_937864895.1 uncultured Holophagales bacterium
GTGGGGGGCGACAGGAGCCGCATGACCCAGAACGCGCCCGGGGCCTCGGCGAGCCAGGCGTAGCGGCCGTCCTCGCAGGAGACGTGCCAGTCGTACCACGTCCCCTCTCCGGTCGAGAGCTGCAGCCGCCCGACGATCCGGAACGGCTTGAGCCCCTGGCCCTTCGGCTTGCCCGTCGTCCCGACGCGGAACGGGGACGACGTCGGGAGGAGCTCGGCGACGGTGCCTAGCGACTCGAGCGACGTCCCCTTCCTCGACACGGCGGACCGGCACTGCGGACACACCGTGACGACGGAGGAGCCGGCGCGGAAGAGGACCTCGCCTCCGCAGGACGGGCAGTTTGCGGCACGGGAACTCACGTGGCGGAAGGATAGAACACGCGCGGCCGCCGCGGGGCGCCCGCCGGGTCTAGACGGGAAGGCGGACCCGGAAACGGGCCCCGCGGCCGGGAGGGCTCTCGAGCGTGACCTCGCCCCCCATCGCCTCGGTCAGCGTCTTGACGATGGAGAGGCCGAGGCCCGTCGAGGACTCGCCCCCGGTCGGCCGGGCGGAAAGCCGGGCGAACTTGGCAAAGAGGCGGGCGCGGTCTTCCTCGGTCACGCCGGGGCCCTCGTCCTCGACGTCGAGGATTCCCGATCCGCCGTCGGGGCTCACCGTGACGACGACCGTCGACCCCCAGGGAGAGAACTTGACCGCGTTAGAGACGACGTTCTCGACGACCTGCTGGATGGCCCCGGGGTCTCCCGTGACGACGACCGGCGTCCCTTCGATGCGGATCCCGATCGCCTTCCGTTCGGCCGAGGCGACGTGGGCCTCGACGACCCTCCGCGTGAGGCCGAGGAGGTCGCACGGCCGCCTCTCGAGGGAGACCCGTCCCGCCTCGGCGGCGCTCACCTCGATCAGGCCCGCGACGAGGTCGCGGACCCGCTCGGCGGCGGTGACGACCTTGCCGGCCATCTCGGCGGTCTCGGTCCGGGAGAACTCCTCGTCCCGGAGCATCTCGGCGTAGCCGAGGATGACGCCGAGGGGGTTGCGAAGGTCGTGCGCGGCGATCCCGAGAAACGTGCTCTTCTCCTCGTTCAGCCGCCGGAGCTCCGAGGCGACCGCGCGGACCTTGTCGTTCGCCACCTCCAGGAGCCTCATCGTCACGAACGTGCGGCGCTGGTAGGCCTCCCGGAAATAGCCCGCGACGGTGAAGAAGAACCAGAGGAGCAGAAGCGTCCCGAGGGAAACGACGACGACGTCGGCGGGGAGCGGGGGCCCGAAGCCCTCGAGCTTCCGCACGAACGCGACCGCTGGAAAGGCGAGGACGATGAGACCGGCCCTCACGACGCTCGCCGCGAAGCCGGAGGGGAGGAGGCCGATGGCCGAGGACGCCATCGGGAAGCTGAGGCCGACGAAGTAGATCGTCGTCCCCGGCTCGCTGAGCTGCCCGATCGCGATCATGGCGGCGACGCCCCACCCCGCCCCCACCCCGCCCACCTCGAGGATCGGTCTCGTGAAACGGGCGCCCCGCGGGATCCAGGTGAGGAGGAGGAGGAAGGCGACCGGGAGCGCGAGGGCGAAGACCCGGATCGCGACGACGAGCGGCCACGTCTCCGGGAACGCGATGGGGTCGAGGAGCCCGAACGCGAGGATCGTCACGAGAGCAACGAGGACCGCGGGCCGGAGGATCCGGGCGCTGGAGGCCCGCTGCTCCTCGCGGAAGGCCGCCTCGACGAGCGGGTCCTTGAACTTCAGCCGCCAGACGTCGTCGAGGTCCCGGTCGCTTACAGGTATGAGCGGCCTGTCGCGCCGGGGCGGACGCGGTATGCGCCAGCCTGACGACGAGTGCCGGCTTCCGAGTACCGATCCGCTGCCCATTCCTGCGGATTCTGCACCGGACTCGGCCGGACTGCGCGTAATCCCGGAGGGAGATTCAGCCCCGGATGAGGACGAAGGCCTTCCAGGTGAGGGCCGAGACGATCGCGGAGGCCGGGATCGTGAGGACCCAGGCGGTGACGATCGACCGGGCGACCCCCCACCGGACCGACGACAGGCCGTGGGTGGCCCCCACTCCCATGATCGCTCCGGTGATCGTGTGGGTCGTCGAGACCGGGATCCCGCCCAGGGAGGCGCCGACGAGGGTGACGGCCCCGGCGAACTCGGCGCACGAGCCCCCCACGGGCTTGAGGGGCGTGATCCGCATCGACATCGTCCGAACGATCCGCCAGCCGCCGGAGAGGGTCCCGAGACCGATCGCGGCGTGGCACATCAGGACGATCCAGAAAGGGACGTGAGACCCGGAGAGGTGCCCGGTCGAGAGGAGGAGGGCGAAGATGATTCCCATCGTCTTCTGGGCGTCGTTCATCCCGTGGCCGAACGAGAACGCGGCGGCCGAGAGGAGCTGGATCTTCCGGAAGACGCGGTCGACCCGGTCGGGCCTCCATCTCCGGAACACCCACGCGGCCCCGATGTAGTTTGCGAACCCCAGGACGAGGCCGAAGAGCGGCGACAGGACGATGAAGATGCTCGTCAGCGCAAGGCCCGAGAAGACGAGGCTCGAGGCGCCTGCCTTGGCGAACGCCGCTCCCGCGAAGCCGCCGATGAGGGCGTGGGAGGACGAGGACGGGAGACCCCACCACCAGGTCAGGAGGTTCCAGACGATGGCCCCGACGAGGCTGGCGAGGATGAGGTCGGGGTCGACGATCTTCGGGTCGACGATTCCCTTGCCGATCGTCTTTGCCACCCGGGTCTCCAGGGCGAAGGCGGCCACGAAGTTGAAGAACGCGGCCCAGACGACGGCGACCTTGGGAGAGAGAACCCGGGTCCCGACGACCGTGGCGATCGAGTTCGCCGCGTCGTGGAACCCGTTGATG